>JANRMD010000213.1:0-6586 GCA_033761895.1 Pirellulaceae bacterium
TGTACGCAAACGGAGGCGTTTTCGGGTGCGCCACCTGTAGTCCGCTATGATTCAATAATCTGGTCCTCACGGAGCGCGGGCGTCCCCGCCCGCTGCCCCACTTTTTAGCATGGCATAGAACTTACAATTCGCGACACTAGTGCACTGCGGCTAATCCTCATATCTAAGTTTGACGCTCCACCGGGTTATGCAAACGGCGAGCCGTACCGAAGGATAAAAACTGAGATTGTCGCAACGCTTTGGCTCCATTCACTTTGCAGCTACCTGGACGCAACCGCTGGACTTGTGCCACAATGCCATTCTTACAAGGACTTGCAATTTCTTCCGATATTGGCACTTCATGACTGGCGTAGAACCTGATTTATCGCGCGACGCAGTGGCGGCTGAGTATTTTGAGCGGCTGCCCTTCGCACCTTACCCAGTCCAAGAAGAGGCTTTGCTGGCATGGTTCACTTCCAAGCAAGGCGTGTTGGTCTGCGCTCCAACGGGAACCGGCAAAACACTCATCGCCGAAGCCGCCATTTACGAGGCGCTGCGAACCGGCAAAAAAGCTTACTACACCACGCCGCTAATCGCCTTGACCGACCAGAAACTCACCGAGCTCCGGCAGTCCGTGGTTCGTTGGGGATTTCCAGAATCGACGGTCGGTTTGGTCACAGGCAATCGTAAAGTCAACGCGGAGGCCCCGATCCTGGTAGTCGTGGCGGAGATTCTGCTCAACCGCTTGCTGACTCCTGAGTCGTTTGACTTCAGCGATGTTTCGTCGGTTGTGATGGACGAGTTTCACAGTTTCAATGATCCTGAACGCGGCATTGTCTGGGAATTGACCTTGGGTATGTTACCCGCTCATGTTCGTACGTTGTTGCTGAGCGCGACCGTTGGCAACAGCTATGAATTCACCAGTTGGATGACCCGCACCTGCAATCGCAATCTACAACTGGTACAAAGCACCGAACGCAAAGTGCCGTTAAGTTTTCAGTGGGTCGACGATTTCATGCTCGACGAGTGGGTCGAGAAAATGGTCGAAGGCGATGTGACCGCGCGGCGCACCCCTGCGCTGATCTTCTGCTTTAATCGCGACGAATGCTGGCAAGTCGCTGAGCTGCTAAAAGGTAAGAAAGTCGTCGATAAGTTCCAGCAAGCGGCGCTCAGCGATGAACTGGAAAAGCACGATTGGTCTGAAGGTGCTGGGCCCAAGTTAAAGCAGTTGTTGCAACGTGGCGTCGGTGTGCATCACGCGGGTGTGCTACCCAAGTATCGACGTGTGGTTGAAGACTTCTTCCAGCGCAAGTTGCTCAGCATCTGTGTTTGCACCGAGACGCTTTCGGCAGGCATCAATCTGCCGGCCCGCTCAGTCGTGCTGCCCACGATTCTCAAAGGACCACGCGACAAACGCAAGCCAATCGAAATCAGCACGGCCCAGCAGATCTTCGGTCGTGCCGGTCGACCGCAATTCGATCGTGAAGGCTTCGTCTATGCACTCGCGCATGAAGACGATGTCAAGCTGCTCAGGTGGCGTCAGAAGTACGATTCCATTCCGGAGGACACCAAAGACCCAGGGCTGCTCAAAGCCAAGAAGGCGATGAAAAAGAAGATGCCCAAACGCCGCGAAGGCGAAACCTATTGGACCCAAGAGCAATTTGAAAAGCTGCGTGGCGGTGCGGCGGCTAACTTGGCCAGTCGCGGTCAATTGCCGTGGCGGTTGCTGGCTTACATGCTGCTCAAGTCGCCTGAGGTCCAGCCCCTGCGCGATATGGTCGGTCGTCGACTACTGGAGAGCGGACAGATCGAAACCGCACAAAAGCATTTGAATCAGATGTTGATCACGTTGTGGACGGCAGGTTACGTGGAACTGGAACCCAAGCCACAGCCCGCGAAACGCGAAGCGCCTCCGCCGGTCAAGGTCGACCCGCTTCAAGCCTTGAAGAAGGGGGTTGGTGGTCGCAACCTTGGCAGTGGCGGCTTGCTTGAGGCCGCTGGATTGGGAAGTCTCGTCGCAGGTGCGGCCCAAGAATCGGGGCCTGAGAAGAAAACAGACACTGACCCGAACCATGATGCCGCCAGCCGTGGGTATGACTTGAAAGACTACCGTCCGCAATACGCTCGCCCCACCGATCGATTGGAACTGCTAGTTCGATTGCGCAGTATCAATCCGCTGTACGGTGTGTTCCTGGCGGGCCATTTGGCGATTGCGGATCAGACCGAGCGCTTGCTGGCTCTTGAAAGCGCTCTCGAATTGCCGGGCACGATCGCCAGGCTGGTGCGAGTTCCGAAGCTGGACGAATTGCCCGCTGGCCCATTGGCCACGTTAAGGCTTGATGGCCGATTGTTGGAACTCGGTCTGGCAACTCAAGAAGAGCTGATTGGTAAACAGAAGAGCGAAGATGACGAACCGCAAAAACGCGGACTGTTCGACGAGCCACCCGTGTATCAGATTTCGATCGGTGAGAAGCTGCGACGTTTGTTCAATTGGGATTTTCCCAAAGTTCACGATGTCTATACGACGCCAGTTCACGTGGCTGGTGAGTTGCTGGAATTTGGTGGGAACTTCAACAAGTACATTCTGGCCAAGGGGCTTCAAAAACAAGAGGGGATGATCTTTCGGCATATACTGAGATTGATCTTGCTGTTGGATGAGATGGCCTCGATACCGCCTGCCGAAACGGAGCCTGAACAATGGGAAGACCCGCTCGATGACCTCATCGATCGCTTGACGGAATGCTGTCGTGCGGTCGATCCCGAAAGTGCTGATGAGGCCCTAGAGATTAGCCGTGGCGGAGATGAACTCACCGAACAGTTGCCGCAGTTACGCCGAAAAATGTAGCTGAGAAAATTTTGCAAAGTCTGTGACAAAGACGTTGGCAAATCCTCCTGTAGAATACTGTCCGAAATCGCACACTTAGGCAACGGAGAATACCCGCATGGCAAACCGCATGGCAAACGGATCTAACTCGCGTCGTCTGAATCATCAAGAAAACTCCACCCAGAAACATCGTCGCCACAAAAGTCTGCGATTTGAGTCGCTTGAGTCGCGGGCGATGATGGCGGCAGACTTACTGCAGTTGGATCAAAGTCAGTATGCCAACGACCGTTTTCTGGTGCAGTTTCGCGAAGGTATCCCTGAAGCGGCAGCGCTGAGCACATCCGTTGCAGGTGCCAAGATCACTAGACAAGTGTCGACCGATGGTTGGTATCAAGCCACGGTAACCGCTGGTGGTAGTCTATTGGGCTCGTTGAGCGCCTTTCAAAGTTTGACGAATGTGGTTACCGCCACGCCAGACTTCCGAGTCAAGTTGACTGCGACACCGAACGATACGAACTATGCGAGCCAATGGGCGCTTGAGAACAGTGCCGATGCGGACATCGATGCTTCACAAGCTTGGGACTACGGCACATCCAGTTCAATTGTGGTGGCAGTCATCGATACGGGCGTCGACTACACGCACGTCGACTTGGCCGCCAACATCTGGACCAATACCCGTGAAATTGCTGGGAATGGCATCGACGATGATCGAAACGGTTACACGGACGACATTCGCGGCTGGAACTTTGTCGGCGATAACAATAACCCCGCTGATGATAATGGTCACGGCACTCACGTAGCCGGAACGATCGGCGCGGTAGGCAACAACGGCATCGGCATCGCAGGTGTCGCGTGGAGCGTCAAAGTCATGGCGCTCAAGTTCATGGACTCGAACGGCTCGGGCAATCTCAGCGATGCTGTCGCGGCGATTGACTATGCTCGCGTGAATGGCGCCAAAGTCATCAACGCCAGTTGGGGCGGCGGCGGTTTCTCGAGCCTACTTCAGTCGGCGATTACTCGCTTCCAGAACGCCGGCGGTATTTTTGTGGCAGCGGCTGGCAATGAAGGTGCCAACAATGCGACCACTCCCAGCTACCCTGCGAATTATACCAATGTGATCTCGGTAGCGGCTTCCACCAGCACGGGCGCATTGGCAAGCTTTTCCAATTATGGCACCAACGTCGATATTGTTGCCCCAGGTCAAGGCATCCTCAGCACGATTCCTGGCAACCGTTACGCGAGCTACAGCGGCACATCGATGGCTGCACCGCACGTGGCCGGGGCTTTGGCATTGCTGTGGGGACAGTCCCCCGCGCTTACGGCCACTCAATTGGTTAGTCTGGTCACGAGCAACACCGACGCCGTACTTACCAATCGGACCCAATTCGGTCGCTTAAATGTTGGTAAAGCTGCAGCGGCTCTAGCGGCAAGTTCAGGCAGTGACACGACCGCGCCGCATGTGCTGAATGCCGTCTTCAATCAAGCCAACGGTGGCATCGCCAGCGTTGATGTAACTTTCTCGGAAGCAGTTCTGTCATCCAGCTTGGTCGCTTCGGCTTTTGAAGTGACTGGCCCGAATGGTCCGATCGCAGTAACCGGCGTCGCGCTGGTCAGCGGTAACGTGTGGCGAGTGAGCTTTGCAAATCAAACAGCGCCTGGCTCGTATACCATTGTGGTCCTGCCAACTATTCGCGATGCCGCAGGTAACCTCCTCAATCAAGATCGCGATACCGTCAACGGTGAACCGGTCGAAGATCGCTTCACCGCGTCTGCCACGCTGGCGGTACCGACCACTCGTAACTACTCAGCCAATGGTCCAGTGGCTTTGACCGATGCCACCAACACTCGCGTCGGTACAACCACGATCGCCATCAACGTCGCGGACGCATTCACCATCAGCGACTTGAATGTGTCACTTTCAATCGATCACACGTATGTCAGCGATCTCCGAATTCGTTTGATTGCACCTGATGGCACCAGCGTGCAGTTGGTCAATCGACGCGGCGGGGCCAGCGACAATGTGCGTTTGACCTTGGATGATGAAGCCACATCCAGTCTCGCAACTGCGGCAACACTGAGTGGAACTTTTCGACCAGAGCGTTTGCTGTCAGCCTTTGATGGCAAGAACGCAGCTGGAACATGGCGACTGGAAATAACCGATGTGGCTCGCTTCGACGTCGGAACGTTCAACAGCGTACAGCTGCAATTCACCGGTACGACCACTACTGCCTCTGCCCCCAGCCCGAGCAGCAACGGATCGCAAGCTGCACCATCAATTAGCAGCTGGATCGAATGGCTCAGGTCCATTTGGCGGGTGTAGCAACATCAAAACGTAAAAGCCATGTTGTCGCCGGATGGAGAACATCCCGCTAGGGATCAAAGACAATAGCCGGTGGTAAGCGGAGCGCCACCACAGGATTTCAGAAGCGACGCGGCTTCGACCCTGAGGGGATCGTAGCCCCCCAATCAACTTATAGGCTGATCATTAAGATTCTACGATCCCTTCAGGATCGACTCTGCTTCAAGCTTTCTTTCCGGTGGTGGCGCTCCGCTTACCACCGGCTATTCTCTTGCATTCCTTCGGAATAAAGCAGCACAACCGTGGTAAGCATGGTCCCAAGCTACGCGTTACACTCAGATCACTGTCACGGCTTCGCGCCAATTCGGATCATAGTCGCGCTGCCATAACGCTTGCTGTTCTTTGTCGTCCAAGATGTGCCCGTTGGTAGGATCGCAATTGACCGTGCGGCCAGTCCGGTGAGCGATGTTCCCAAGATGACAGAGCAGTGTACTTTTGTGACCTTCCAAGATCGGCTGATTTAGAAGTGATGGGTCATTGGCGCGGATGGCTGCTATGAAGTTCTGCAAGTGCTCGACTTGGCCGTTGGCTTTTGCAGGTTCTTTACCCTCATCGACTTTTTCGTCTTTCTTGTCAAACACTACGTATCGGCCATCTTCCTGCACCTCCATGGTTCCGGCGTCACCATAGAAGCAGCAGAAGAACCCGGGCGAATGCTTGTTGCATGACAGTGAATCCCAGGTAACCTGTTTTTCGCCGTCGAATTCGAAACATACGGAATGAGTGTCTGGGGTCTCTTGATCATCTTTGAACCAATAGCGACCACCTGAGCTGACAACGCGTTTGGGGTAATCCACCTGGATGCCCCAACGGCAGATATCCAAACCGTGAACACCATTGTTAGCTAACTCGCCACCACCCCAATGCCAAAACCAATGCCAGTTATAGTGCAAGTAGTTATCTCGGAAGGGTTTGCGAGGGGCTGGGCCTTGCCAAAGATCGTAGTCAATTCCGTCAGGCACTTTGGTTTCAGCACCGATACCAATCGAAGCCCGCAAGCTGTTGTAGTAGCAGCGTGCTAAATGCACATTGCCAATCGCACCGCCGTGTAGCTTTTCCATGGCTTCCTGCATGCTCGCTTCACTTCGTCGCTGTGTTCCCATTTGCACACAGCGACCGAACTTTTTCGCGGCTTGCACCATCCATTCGCCTTCTTGTGGATTATGGCTGCATGGTTTTTCGACATATACATGCTTGCCAGCTTTGCAGGCCATAATGGTCGCGGGACCGTGCCAGTGATTGGGAGCGGCACATACCAAAGCATCAACGGTTGAATCTTCCAGAATCTTGCGAAAGTCACCGACAACTTGAGCCTCTTTGCCGGTTTTTTCTGTCAGTAACTTACCGATGTTCGAGGCTCGCTTTTGGTCCACGTCGCACAGGTATTTGACTTCGACGTTTTCGAACTTGGCAAAGTCCATGGT
>JANRMD010000214.1:0-2038 GCA_033761895.1 Pirellulaceae bacterium
GGTTCGACCTGGTGATATAGTGGCGAAAGATCAGATCGTCGCCGAGTTAACCAGTCGTGAACTTGAACTGTTGCGTTTGGAGTATGCGCAAGCAAAGAAGGAAACCGAACTCAATCAACAGTTACTCGAGCTCTCGCGACCATCTGCCGATTCCGGAGCGGTTCCTAGGCAACGAATCTTGGAGCTGGAAAACGCATTGCTTCAGAGCCAAAACAATCTTGCGATCGCGAGAATCCGTGCAAAAACACTCGGGATCGAAGTCAACCAGTTAGACCAAAGCGAATCACGAGAACTCCTGCATGAGATCCGCTCTCCTATAGCAGGCAAAATCGTTCACTCCGATCTTTCGGAAGGAAAGTTTGTCGAGGCCTTTGAACACCTCTTCGAGATCGTCAACAACGACTCCGTCTGGGTGAAGCTGCAACTCCTTGAAAAGGATTTCTACAACGTCGAGATTAATCAGCAAGTTACGCTCACCTTTCCGGACGTCGGATTAACCATTCAATCGCGGATCGAACGATTGGATGTAGTACTTGATCCGAAGAGCAAAGTAGGTTGGGCTTGGACTACCGTCGCGAACTCCAGCATTCTTCCGGGGATGGTCGGTAATGCTCGTGTACAAATCGCTCACCAAGACGATCGACTTTCAATTCCAACGCAGTCCGTTTTCAGCGATGGACTGCAATCCTATGTATTCGTGGAAGAAGCATCGACCAAAGCATCTGCTGAGTATAGGAAGCGAAACGTCAGTGTTGGCAAGCGAAAATTGGTTGGCTCCGATCCCCAGACAACGTTTATCGAGGTACTGCAAGGTGAGGTCTATCCTGGCGATCGCGTCGTTACAAAGGGTGGGCACGAGCTGTCAAGCTTGTTCTTCCTGGGTGTGCTCAAGATTAACGAACAGGATCGTAGTAGGCTTGGTATTCGAACTGCAGCAGCACACCATCGCCCCATAAGCAAGACGCTCGACTTGGCTGCCATTGTTTCACTACCCCCCGAACATCGTTCAGTCGTTTCTTCCCAACTGAACGGCACGATTCACTCACATCGCCTTAGCCCAGGCCAAGCAATAAAAAAGGGGGACCTTTTGATGGAGTTGGTCTCACCAGAGTTCTATGCCGTACAGCTAGACCTATTACGATCCATACTCGATGCTAATCTCACTCGAGGCCGAGCTAGGCGTCTTGAGGAAGTACGGAACGACGCTTTTTCGCGGCGTGTTTTTCTTGAAACAATCGCAAAAGCAGAACAACTGGAGCAACGTGTCGAAAGCCTTCAACGGCAACTCGCTTCCTTAGGGTTGTCCAAAGCCGAAGTGGATTCTGTCGCTCAATCGAAAGACATTATGCAATATCTCCCCATTCGCGCAGAAATCGACGGCAACCTGGCGTCGTGGGTCGGCAACCTGGGAGAAACAGTGACCGCAAATCAATCGTTGGTTGAAATCGAGAATTTGGAATCGATATGGATCGAAGCTTATGTCCCCTTATCCGATATGCAGTCAATTGACATGTCGAGGGTGGGGCATGCCATGTTGCTCTCCAATCCGGAAATGCGATTCCCAGTTTCGGTGGCTCGTATTGGACCGATCGCCAGCGAGTCGACTCGTACTCAAAGCATCTGGTTGTCACCAAATCCCACGCCCAACCGTGTTCGTCTTCGAAACCGGATGCAACTTTCGGTAACGCTAGAGACTGGTGAAGGAACCGACGAACTCGCGATCCCTTTTACAGCCATTCTTCGGGATGGATTGCATAAGTTCGTCTTCATTCAAAAGACAGATGGCTACATCGAACGTCGTCGCGTTACCACTGGTCGTAGTGATGGCCAGTGGGTTGCTATTACTAGTGGTTTGGTTGCAGGCGACCAAGCAATCATCGCCGGTGGACGAGAGCTTCAAACCGCATTCGCATCTCTAAGGTAATCGCTTTGCTCAACGGTATCATTCGCTTTTCATTGCAAAACCGGGCTCTGGTTGCGATCGCTTCGTTGATCGGAATGGTTATCGGCGTATCACTCCTTCGAACAATGCCCGTTG
>JANRMD010000215.1:0-22841 GCA_033761895.1 Pirellulaceae bacterium
ACAATTGTGCGACACTAACGCTCCCAGTATAAGTACTCGCCTGCTTTTAGTTTCGCTTTTCGGGGATTGTCGGCGATGTAGTCTTGCAAGTACAAGAACTGTTCGGAACTGCGGATGATGTGATCGAACGGTTCGGGCTGCCAAAAGGCTCCTGTTCCGCTAGTGACTAAGTTAATCTGCCTGGCTGTGTAACGCATCCAACTTTCACTAACTGTTTTTAGGTCGGCACCAGGCCGGAACTGAACAATCGCGTGCACATGATTAGGCATAATCACAAAACGATCGAGGTCATATTTCATCGAGTCATAGAACTTGATGGCATCTCCAACGATATTTGCAAGCTCCGGGCGGCGTAACAAACAAGCTCCGTGGCATTCGTCTAAAGAGTGATGAAATAGACGATCGTTGAGTCGTTTGTAATCTCGCTGCTGAGATGTGCTGAGTTGATTGAATAGTTGGTAGTAATGATCTGTACGGTGGGCCAGTACGAAGTCAGCAAGTTGCATCGGCAGTTTTTGAATTCGAAGCCATTCGGCGAGCTCTTTGCGCCAGCGATCGACAACTTCCTTAGGGATAGAATCGGCAGTGCGGAAAGTTACAAAAGTTGCTGCGCCGACTTGAAACCAATGCGGCAGATATCGTTCAGAGACTTCTATTGCGGCCTCCGGGTCTAGGGCATGGAACTGCAGTGAACCCTTCTGCGATTCTGACTCGCTCATCGGATCACCCTCCACTATTGAGCAATTGATTGTCGCACAATTGTCCCAATTGTAGCTGCACCTGTTAGCTATCACCCCAGCCAACTCTCGGTATTTTATTCCTGCTAAGCTTAGTCAAGTCTAGAAAGGACTGGCTAGAAAGGGCTGGCTACAATTGGGACAATTGTGCGACAATCAGTCGTATAGGATTTCGCAAGGGTCGAGAAGCCATGAGTGGCGAGTATGAAAATTCACGAATCATCCTGCCAACCAAACACTGCAAATCGAGGGCGATTGCGCCGCCGTTTTGGGAGCGACTGACGGCGAGCGTAATTGAACTTGAGTTGGATACCGATACGCTCGGCACATTTTCAGGTGAAGTTGAACGACAAGGCAATGCAATCCAATGCGCGCGACGTAAATGCGAATGGGCATTTGAACAACTTGGCTCTGAAGCGGATTATTGCCTTGCCAGTGAGGGTAGCTTCGGGCCGCATCCTGTCCTTCCCTTTACCCCTTGTGATCACGAGCTTCTCTACTTCATCGACCGCAAGCAGGGATTTCATCTCCACCTGTCCAGCTTCAGCGAGAAAACCAATTACTGCACCGAAGTCGTAAGCTCACTTGGGGCACTTGAGAAACTTGCCAAAACAGCCTTGTTTCCGTCTCACGCCTTGATTCTTAGGCCCAATCGCAATGAAAAGCATGCACCAGCCTTCAAAGGCATTTCGTCCTGGGACTCGTTAGAAGAGGCATTCCACGACAGCCAAAAGCACTCCGGGGATGGCAAAGTGTGGGTAGAGACTGATATGCGTGCCCATCTTAACCCTTCACGGATGAGAGTTATCAGTGAGCTTGCGGTGAACTTTGCTGATCGCTTGGCTACCCATTGTCCAAACTGCCACACACCGGGCTGGGGAAAGATTGGGGTCGAGAAAGGTCTAAGGTGCGAGTATTGCGAACGACCTACCGAGTTGGTTGCGTATGAAATCTTAGGATGTGTGTCATGCGATCATCGCGAAAATCACCCACGCACCGATGGCGTTGAAGCGGCCCCGCAAATGCGCTGTCGCCACTGCAATCCCTGAGCATCGCGTCTTGGCGTTAGCGGATCAAAACAGTCCAGTTTCGTAACGTAGCATGAGATAGCCGACCGACGACCAATAGAATGCAGTGAACGCCAGTGCACCCATGAGAATGCGCCATGGCAGCGAAAAGGGACGATCTACAAATAGGTGTCCCCCGGCGATATTGAACGGTAATGCAGCCAAGAATCCGCCGAGAAAAGCCCATTCAAAGTCCCGTTTCATGCGAGCGGCCATCCCACTGCGGTCCACGAATGTTCGGCCAGTCGTAACTTGTTTTGACGTTCGCAACCTCTTGGCAAACTGCATGCTGAATTGCAAAGACAAAGACAAGCATTTGCGACAGAGTTGAGATCAGTAGTCTAGGGCGGAGCGACATGCAGGTTGGTCCCAACGGAGCCGATGCACCGGTTCTTCTTTGCGTGGAGTTAAAGAACTTTCGGTGGAATGTAAGAAATGATGGGTGGCACCGGTGGCACCTCCGCAGGAGCACTGACAAACCCAACGCCCTCAAAATACTCCTTGCGAGGGTTAGAAAACAATGATTTACAAAAGTCAACTTGCTCGAAACCTGTTTATACTAAGTTGTTTTGGATTACCTCGCCACATAGTGAAGTATTCGTAAGTGCAACTCCGTTGAAAAGGCACCACTGTTATGCAAAATGGCTCTCGGCTAATGATGAGCGTCATCTTATGCGGACTTTCAATTTTGTTGGCGGGTAAAGCATGCTCCGCGCAATCGGATGAATTGCGTGTGTTGAATGGTGAGTGGATCTTCGTGGAAGACCGTACTGAGGGCCGTACACTTGAGCAACTGAGCCCGCCTATGGCTTCAAAGTTTTCGATGCGAGTTGAAGAAGGGGCAGTCTTCCTTAATGGTCATGGATCAGGGCACCGCGATGTGCGCGTGGCACTCGATGGTACGATCACCGAAGTGGTCGAGCCAAATGTTATTGCGAGGTACAGTGGTGTATGGAAGGACGGGGCATTCGAGTATCAAGTTGCATTCGAGCGCACGGGCAACGCCCCGCAAGGAATCCGACTTATCAGGCGGAAGTTCCTTATGACAAAGGATGGGTTGCGTGTGAGCGTTCTAATCGATCCACCTGCGCAGAGCGAGTCGGTTGGACTCTATCGGCATGCGGAGGACATCGCCATGCCGACGCCCGTCAAGGCTGCGATTGGTGACTTGTCTTGGCTGGCCGGCGCTTGGGTTGGGACAAGGCCTTCAGGGGCATCCATTGAGGAACGCTGGAGCCCTCCGGCTGGCGGAGCCATGCTTGCCGTATCACGATCGATCAACACCAGCGGCAAAATGTTTGCATTCGAATACCTGCGGATTGTTGAGCGTGATGGAGGGTTGGTATACGTCGCGCAGCCCGGTGGCAAAACTTCTACTGAGTTCGTGCTCTCAGAATTGGGATCGAATCGCGCTGTGTTTGAGAATCCACGTCACGACTATCCGAAACGAATCATGTATGAACTCTTGGCCGAAGGTGGCTTGCGGGCCACAGTCGGGCAAACTACAGGAGGCACTCCGCAACGTTTTGAGTTCAAAAGAGAAAGCAACTAGCCATCTCAGGCTGACAGGATTCCCGAAGTGCGCAATGCAGAAAAACTGGCTCGGCTCGTGCTCTTGGACGCTTATCGTCAAGCATTTTCAGGTGAGCCAACTGCCGGAACAAAATGGCTGGTCGCTTGTTTGCGTATTACAAACTTACTGCCACCAATTGGATCTTGAACGCAGTTATCTTGTTCAACACAAGGAGATACTCGATTATGACAACCTCACATCTGAAAACAATCGGTTTTACGGTGGCGATCCTTTTGTTCTTGCCATTCACGCTGGCCCGGGGCCAAACGAACCTCACCCCGGCGGAGGCCCGCACCATCGCCAAGGAAGCCTACATCTACGGTTTCCCGATGGTGGATAGCTACCGCGTCATGCACGCCTACTTCGTGGACAGCGCAAACCCCGAATACAAGGCGGACTGGAATCAGATTCGCAACTTCGCCCGCGTTTTCACGCCCGAGGACAAGGCCGTGCAGACGCCCAACTCAGACACGCCGTATTCCTTTCTCGGCCTAGATCTGCGGGCCGAACCCATCGTTCTCACCGTGCCGGAGGTTGAAAAGAGTCGTTACTATAGTATCCAGCTCATTGATCTCTATACGTTCAACTTCGATTACATCGGCAGTCGCTCAACCGGCAGCGACGGCGGTTGCTTCCTCATTGTTGGACCCGGCTGGAAAGGCGAAGTGCCCAAAGGCATCAAGAAAGTGATTCGCTCGGAGACCGAACTGATGCTCGCTGCGTATCGCACACAGCTGTTTAATCCAGGCGACATCGTAAATGTGAAGAAGGTTCAGGCCGGCTACCGGGCGCAGTCTCTATCGCAGTTTCTTGGGCAACCCGCACCGAGGATCGCCCCTAAGATAGATTTCCTTCCACCGCTCACGCCTGAAGAGCAAAGGACCTCACTCAAATTTTTCAATGTACTGAATTTCATCTTGCAGTACTGTCCCACGCATGAGTCGGAAATAGATCTCATGGCGCGATTCGCGAAACTCGGCATCGGCGCGGGCAAGCAGTTCGACGCTGACAAACTCTCTTCAGAAATGCGCAAGGCGGTGGAAGAGGGAATCGCCGACGCCTGGCAGGAATTTGCCGTGATCAAGAAACAGATGGATGAAGGGAAAGTGACCTCCGGCGATGTGTTCGGATCGCGGGCGCAACTGAAAAACAATTACCTCTACCGGATGCTCGCCGCCGTGATCGGCATCTACGGCAATTCAAAGCAGGAGGCCATGTATCCATTGTACATGGCTGATTCCAGCGGGCAGCTGCTGGACGGGTCCAAGGGGCGTTATAGTTTGCGCCTCGCGCCCGGGGAGTTTCCGCCGGCAAACGCGTTCTGGTCGCTGACGCTCTACGAGCTGCCCCAGAGCCTGCTCTCTGCCAATCCGTTGAACCGCTACTTGCTCAATTCGCCCATGCTGCCGCAGTTCAAGCGCGATGCGGACGGCGGACTGACGCTCTTCATCCAGCACGAATCTCCTGGAAAGGAATGGGAAGCCAATTGGCTGCCTGCCCCGAAAGCACCGTTTTTCATCGCCATGCGTCTCTACTGGCCGAAAGCCGAAGCGCTGGAAGGCAAGTGGACCGCGCCGCCATTGAAGCGGATGCCGTATAACAATTGATCGCTCGAAGGTTGGCGACAGCGGACGGTGCTAACGCTCCGCCGCTGAACCGGAACGTTCGTCGCGTTCTCTATATGGCATCGCTTGTCGGTACTCAAAAGAACCCTGTGATTCGCCAGTTCTACTTGAAGCTATTACAGAAAGGAAAGCCAAAGAAGTTAGCCTTGATAGCCTGTATGCGCAAACTGCTCCTGATGATTCACAACATGGTCCGTAGTCAGCAGAAATGGGATCCACAAAAGAAGGCCAATGACCAGGCTGTTACCAACCTGGCCACGGGCTCTACGTGATCGGCGGGCCATTGACTCACCGGCGACTCAGTTATCCCTCACAAAGTTGCGTCCCCGCAGAGCTTTGCTATGTTTCACTTAGCACAGCTGATGGTAATGCTGCGCCTAAACAAAATCAAACCATTGATTTACCGGCGCCATGCCTTAAAAATCCCAGGTGGGGGCAGAGCCCCAGGAGACTTAAACGAAGGAAGAGATTTTTGACTCTTCCACTTGACTTACCATTAGACGGTCCTCTACGCGCGATTGAAGACCATTTGGATCGACTTGCGGGCTAGTCTCACACAATGCTGACGCCTTGTCACTGCAAGTGCGGTAATGCCAACGCACCAAAGAACGAGACTGCTCGGCTCGGGTATTGCAGTAATCCCCATGGTAATTGTCTCACCATTTGTCAGGACCCAAGTTTTTGGTGAAGCGTCAATTTGCAGGTTCGCGAGCGTTGTATTATCCCATTGCATGAACCCAGCCCCCGTCCAAACATCCCCGTTGAAATCAGCCTGAGCAAGCCTCAGGGTAGCGCTTGGTGAAATCGACGTTGTCGGAAGAATGATTGCATTCCCGCCAAATGTTGTCGCCTCTGGCGTTATGCCCGAGACAAATATCCCGGGAGTCGACGAAAACGGGGAACTGTATGCCCTAAGCGTGCGGACGGAGTTACCGTTAACGTCAGTAGGGCTTTGGTAAACATGCACGATAGCAGCAAACGGAGCAAACCCTTGGACGTGCCGTATGCGGTGTTCCTCGATCGCGGAAACGGTACCATAAGCCATCCCGGACAAATTCAGGGTTCCCTGATACTCCATTCGAACATTACCGCCAAATTCCGAAAAAGAGAAAATAATACCAGCGTCGGCTTTGGTTGCAGAATTGCATAGTACCATCATCGTTAGCAGGCCACGTAGTGTAAGGCCACGCAGTGTAAGGCCACGCAGTGTTAGACCACATGTTGGCCGTTTATTGAAAAACGGTGGGGCAATAACACCAGAATTCGCCATTACATAGGCTCCTTTAGAGGTAAAATGAAGAAGCGAAACCGAGTGATTTTTCGCGTAAAAACCAAGCAAATCCAATCTCGGCACTATAGAAAAACGGAGCCGCTAGGAACTTAACGCAAAATAGCTAGGCAATTCGCAATTTAGTGCGAAAAATCTCTAGCAGTGCCAGCAAGCAATTTCAACATGGTCGCGGAACTGTGAATGCTGCTGAGGCAGTAGGTCGAATTGTTCAAGTCAATATAAAACTGTGATGTCGACCATCGCCATTTAGAGGTCAAGAATGGTATCCCACATGGGCAAGCGAGGGGCGTTCAATGGTCGCACTCAGCAAAGTGCGAACCTACTTGGTTAGGGTTTCGAATGCTCAAACCACTTAGCCATTTGCGGCGGAATTGATCGGATATGCAGATCGCGCTGCGGGAAGGATATTTCGATTCCCTCTTGATTGAACCTCTGATGAATACGAGTATTCAACTCGTGCAACGTCAACAAACGGACGTCGAGATTAGCCAGGAAAGCGCGTAAAGTGATTTTCAGGTTACTGTCTTCAAAGGAATCGAAGGACACGACAGGCGCGGGATCCGTCAAGATATTGGGATGCTTTTGACAGATCTCTAAAATCGCAGCACAAGCCTTTTCCGTGTCGCTGCCGTATGCAATACCAACGTTGATCACGATCCGATTGGTGGTATCCGAAAGCGTCCAGTTCAGCAGCTTGCCGGTAATTAGATCTTTATTGGGGATAATCAATTCTTGACGGTCCCAGTTAACGATCGTCGTAGCTCGCATGCGAATCTTGGAGACGGCGCCCGTGGTTCCGTCAAGCGTAATGACGTCACCAACACGAATCGGTTGCTCAAACAGAAGGATCAAACCGGAAACAAAGTTCGCAAAAATCTCCTGCAAGCCGAACCCCAAACCGACGCCCAAGGCCGCCACCAACCACTGAATACTGGCCCAACGCAAGCCAATCGTATTGAACAAAAATAGGATGCCAACAAACACAATCGTGTAGCGACTGAGCGTTGTAATCGCGTAGCGGACCGCACTGGTGATTGGCAGGTGTTGCAGCAAGGCAATCTCAAGCAGACCTGGAACGTTACGCCCCGCAATCACCATCAGTGCCAAGATTGGAATAATCAGCACCAGATTTGCCAGCGTGATGACAATCGTTTCATCGGGCTTGTCGCCCTGAACACTCCACAATCTGAAGTTATCAAGCAAGGCAATTGCCGGCAGAACATCGGACCAGATCATGGAAACCGCAACTAGCGCAGATACCACAATCAGACTACTGACCAGCCGCATCGTCTGCTCGTTGATTACTACCAAGTTGACTTCAGCGTCTTCGGCCAGCGGTGTAGCTAGCGGCTGACTCGGATCGCGTTTGGCGGCATCGGCCAGTCGCTGTTTGGCTTGGGCGAGCATTAACTTTTTGCGACTAAGGGTTAACCAACGCCGCAGCAAAAAGAAAAAAATCGTCAAACCGATAACGACCCACAACGTCGTATTCAAATGCGCCGCTAAACGCTGAGCCGTGTAGTAGTAGCCGATAAAACTCAGTGCGGCCAAGATCAGTGGACTGACAACCAAGGCTGAGTACCATCCAAATCTCAACCGGTCAAACCAACCGTTCGGATAGGCCTTCAAGTAACGAGCCAAAATGCCGGTGCGCGGCACAAACACGCGGGCAAAAAATGCAGCGAGAACCACCATCAGCAATATAAACGCGACTCTCCCGAGCGATGCTTCCCAACGCGGGTTGTTGTGCGTGCTAAAGGTAGCCGTGATGATCGTTAGCGGTGTCGAAAAATCAATCAGCCAACGCAAGTTGCTGCGTAGTAATTTCGCGCCTGCATCCGTCCAATCAAAATGCTTGAGTCCAAGTCCATCCAGCCGACTGATTTGACGGAAGATCTCCAGCGGAATGAAGACAACCATGGCCACAAGCAGGCCAGTAGCAATCGCGGTCGAGAAATTCCCTTCGCCGTCGTTCAGATTCGCTAATCTGAAATAAGTAAACAAGAAGAGCATCGGGACGGGCGAAGAAATGAGCAGCGTGTACGCGACCGCTTCGGCCGTAAATCGAATCGCTGTGCAATTCTTCTTGGCGGCTTGTTCCGACGAGCGCGCGAGGGCTCTGCGAAATCGAGCCTGATTGGTAATGATCAATATCCAAGCGGTCACAAACAGGGCGTACCACCACGGCGAACTCGCCGCATCGACAACGATCTCATGAATCAACCTGCTCCAGTTATCGTAACTCACCAACCATCGGAACGCTTCCAGCATCGGTACCCAATCGGAACGTTCCAGTTGATCGCAGCTTCGAATCCATAGCACATGCTCATCGATGAATGCCTGGTACTTGAGCGCCAAACTCCGCGTCTGTTCCTTCATGTCAGCGACTTGATAAAGATCGTTCAAGTAGCTATCGACGTCGACTTGGATAGCACTGACCACTTCCTTGAATTTTTCAAGCAATAGCTGCTCGGTGCGCAGATCACCGGTGGCGCCGGAGACCAGGATATTGCTCCGATTGCTTTCCAATCGAATGTTATTGTTGAGCAGAACGTCCTCGAGATCGAACAGCATCGAGTCGGCGGCGTGCATCTCTTGTTGATAGTAACGCAACTGACCGCGGAGTCGATTTGGATCGGGTAATTCACTGCGTTGCTTGCGGAGCATCAAGCCTACCCAACTGTTGAAGCCTGCCACGATATCTTGGCCGTCCTGGGGTTCGACCCGATTCTGCATCTTGGTAAAGCGATCTTTCCAGCGGTCGAAAGTGCTTTTCGAACTGTCCAGATCCGCTTTGATCGCCGCTTTTTTGGCAGTCAGCGCGAGCCAATCCGAAATTCGCTTCAACAGGTCTGCGCTGGTCGGCTGCAACTCTTGCGGCAGATCCGTCACCAGCGCGCGGACTTCATCACGCAGCTGCAGAATGCGATCTTGTCGCATCCGATTCAATTCATCGGTGACTTTGCGTACAGGCTCTTGCAGTTGTTTCTCGTTGACTTGCGCCAGTTCCAATTGCAGGAGCAACAACTCTGCTTCGGCTTCGTAGGCGCGCTGTTCGCTTTCAAGTGTCTGCAGTGTTTCAGTGGCCGCCGCACGGGCTGCCGTCGCAGCCCAACCGAGAGCTTCTTTCGTAAGTGGATCCTCATTGGCAGGTGCCGTGGGCGGATTAACCGTGTTCAATGATTCAACCTTGGCCCGCGCGTCCGACAGAACTTGAGGAAGTTCTTTGCGGCGTTTCTCACGCGCGACCACTTGCTCGGCCAATTTTGTGCGCGCATCGGTGGCCGTTGTCAATTTGGCTTGAAGTTCTTGAAGTTCTTTTTGAACTTCATCGAAACTCATGTAGTCCAATGTATCGCTAATGGTGGCTCGTGAAGCGGTTTGCGAACGTTTGGTCTTAGCCTCTTCAAGGCTCCGCGGTGCAGCAGCGATGCGTGCGGTCCATTGCGATCGCGCTTTCTGCGCCTCGATTGCCGCTTTGAGGTCTAAAGTTGCTTGTTGGTACAGTTTCAACAGCGGCTCTTTGACTTCTGCAGTCTTCTCCGGATCCTCCTGCAGCTTGAGTTGGCGGGCCGCGATCGCTTGCAAAGTAGCTTCGTAAGGCGAGAGCGTTTGAGCGGGCTGAACGGGCGCAGTGTTGGCCGGAATCGAAGGCGGCTGAGCCGGCGGAGTTGCACTCTGAGGAGTTCCGGACTGTACTGACGCTGCGGTGTTTGGGGCTGCGACCGAAGGAGCGGCCACTGGCGCATTTACTGGCGCATTTGGCGTTCCATTGGGCACGGAGTTCGCTGGAACCTGTCCGCTTTGAATCGCACTGCTCTCGACTAGATTACTTTGAACGACGGGCGATGGAGTCGGAGGTTGCTGCGCAGTCAGCCATGTCGGCTCACCCAGTAGTAGACAGGCGAACACAAACCAGCGCGCACGGTCGACTAAGGCTAGCCTTAGCAATGTTGGCGCACCTAGCAACGACGGCAAATTGAGTGTTGGGTCTGTCCAATCCTCACTGCAGTAATTCGCTTGTTCTCGCCCCTTCATTCGAACTCCGTTTTCGTGACACTTGGCACGGTTAGAAAACTGTCCACGTAGTCCCCTATTGTCCCGTTTCTTGTTCACTTGTGTAAGCCGCCTTTTGGCGATGCGGATCTACAACTTTTGGGTGACGAAAAACGATGTTTTTGCATTGTCAAGTGAATACACGACAACAGCCAGAACGATGCAACTCCGTTTCCTCAAGTTTATGGCAGTAAGTGCCAGCCATAGACTGCCAACTCTCACAGTGTCTCCGTATATTGTGTTTAAGTGGGTAGCTACCAACGCTAATGAACCTTTGGCTAGAATGCCCGAATTATCGTTGACAAAGCTACGCGCATACGAATTGTCCCGCGAGTTGAGATCGCGTTCAAGCTAAGCTTTCCGACCGGCAGCACGAGCAACTTCACCTTTAATTAACGATTCGAGGACACTTGCTACGATCTGATCCAGTAAAGTCAATCCTTGCTTGCGATGGTCTCGAAAGGCTTGGCTTCAACACGCGAAGGTGGTCATGCGAGTGCGCGGCTTTACGCTGGTAGAACTTTTGGTTGTCATAGCGATTATTGGAATTTTCGTTGGACTTTTGCTGCCCGCTGTTCAGTCTGCGCGAGAGTCAGCGAGGCGGTTGCAATGCCAAAACAACCTGAAGCAACTCGGGTCGACGCAAGAATACATCAAACCGGATTCACGACCACATTTGCGCCAAATACCAAAGTCCCACATATTGAAGGTGGCAAAACCTACGACATTGATTTCAATTCGATTCGTGACGGCGCTCCGCAACACTCCAAACCTATGAAGTCGTTACTAGCGGCAGCTATCAGGCCGACGGAGTCAATGTGTTGCTCATGGATGGCTCTGTGCGTTACATCGCAAGGACAATTGAGCTCGATACTTGGCGGGCTTTGGGTAGCCGATCGGGCGGTGAAGTCACAGCACTTATCGACTGACAGTTCATCGCAAATTGCGACTAACAGAGTTGCTGTGCCTGCAACACGCAGCACGCGAATTCGCAGTCCTATTCAATTCGTTTACGCAAACGTTCCCGATCGAGATCCACAACATTGGAAATCGCTCCCTACATAGTCGTCTACAACGGCTTGGTGACAGGCCCCTGTATAAGGCGTTGCATCGATTACTTGGTGACAGACGGCCCATCGTCATATGGTGGCGCGGTTCAGAGAATTGAACTCTATCCTCGCTGCCATACGCACGACGCCACGCCACCGGGCCTAAACTCAATGATGGAGCATTTCCAATTTGGATTGAAAAGCTTGCCTTTCATTAAATTCCGGCGGAAGTCCAGACTATTCGAGATCTCATATGAGAGCGTTTGGATTCACTCCAGCGAGTATTGCGGCGAGTCGGTTATTGAGCTTCCAGCGAACGATTTCAACTGTCTTTGTCGCGAATTCGCGACTGCTCTCCTGCTCATACGTAAGCGATTGAAAGATACAGATGATTTTGATTTGGCGGCTTTCCAATCACAATTGCGACAACGTATCGATCTGTTACCAGTAGGCACCGAATGAAGCTAGTGCTTCGTCCACGTTCGATTTTGGGATAGAGTGTCGCACAATTTTCTCAACAGCGACGATTGGGACAATCGCGCGACAATAAATGCCAACCGTGCAGAAATAGAATTTTCATTTTGGACTTGGGACGTCAACGCTTGGTTGGTTATTGGGTAGCGGAAGCCGTCAAGGCTTTCGAAAGTAAAGCACCCCGAAATGCTTGACGCATTCCGCTACCAGATTGCAAAAACTCATTATTGCGAAAGCGGGATGTCGCGGAACAGCTTGTGGCAAGCGGCACAGTTGGTTGATACTCGCTTCATGGCTGAATCGATTTCAAGCTTATTTTCAAGACTGTTTTCAAGATTGCTGTTGGCTGCTTGGCGTACGCGGAGCAGCGATTCGAGTTGCTGCGAATCGGCTTGCGATTCCTCGAGCAGCTTGCGGAACTCTGCTGGCTCCTGCGCGACCGACTCCAGCCGAAGCATCTCCGTAAAGTGTTCGAACAGCAACAAAGCCTCATGGGCTGGATCGAGATCGGGTTGATCCTCGATGGCCTTCCAGCCGCTACTGGCTAGACGCTTTAGATGATCGAAAGTATGCTCCAATTCCACCATGGCTTCGGCGAAAGGGGGCAACTTTGCGATCTCAGGAAATTCCGCATTAAGCGAGTCTAGCAGTTGGTCTTCAACGCGACGCGCGTTGGACGCGGATTGGTACAAGCCCGCGTAGTTTGGGCTCGTGCCTGCAAACTCTAGTATTTTCGTTGCCGCCGCTGGTTGTAACATGCCGTTGCTGATGCAAGCGACCGTTGCTGCCGTTGGACTTCGATGCTTGCCGTGGTGACAATGAATAAAGATGGGACCTTCGAAGTCGCGAACAGCCTTGGCTAGCTTCACGGCGACTTGATCGGGAATACCGTTGTAGCCGTGCGGAAGATGGACATACCTCATGCCATACTTTGCGGCTAAATTCACGTTGGGTTTTGCACCATCAACGCTGATAATGGTTTTTACGCCCAGCGACTGGAGCTCCTCAAAAGCCGCTTCACCGTCCGGTTGACCACCAGAGATAACGCGCTCATGGAGGCGAATTGCGTTCGGCAGATGTTCTACCGCGAGACGCGTTGGATACTGGGCAGATTCATCGCCCGGGGAACGATCCGCTGTCGAGCAACTCACCAGAGCGCTGCAAACGAAAACCAGAGCGCTGGAGGCGAGCACGATTACTATCAGTCTTTCGGCGCCTGCACGCACTTCATCACTCCGGGTTATTGCCACTCCGATCATCGTGCCCGTTATCCTAACATACTAGAAAAGTGGATTCTCCACCCCACTGGCAAAAGAATGTCTGCCTTTCGATCCTCCGCGGTTAAGTTACGCCGTCCCGTTTCGCTGGTACTAGTGCTCTGTCCGGTTAGATTTTTGGGGTTGAGAGTCGCACAATTGTCTCAATTGTGGGATGTCTCAATTGTGGCAGCTACGATTGGGACAATCGTGCGACAATAAAACAGTCACCCTAAAGTAGGTTGGCATGTGTAGCCACCGTCGCCAGACGGTGGACACCCTACGTTTGCCTAACCACCGCTTGGCAGCGGAGGCTACGACCAAACCCAAAATCTGGACAAAGCAATATTGCTTGATCCAACTTTAATTTTGTGATTAGGGGGTGATTGGTTGGCACGCCCTGAGTCTTCGAAGGGCGTGGGAGCCAGGGGCATTCGCCATGCCCTTCGCAGAGCCTCAGAGCGTGCCACCCCAAAATTAAACCCAAAATCTATGTTGGACAGCACTGTCATTTCCGCCGCCGGACGGAACCTGAGAGGGCCTTCGAGTTCGGCCGATTTAATGGAAGACTTTGCGGCGTAAACCGGTTAGGTGCCCCTTAGGGCAAATTTAAGTCGCCGGACGGTTACCTTAGCTCGAACTTCGCGCTAGAATCGGTTACAATGCGGAGCCTAAACGAAGTCGCTTGGGGGCTGGGCTACTGATCTACTAGGCGGCCAAGTTGTCTGCACTCCTATAACTAACCAACTCACCTCAACTCTGCTCCAAGATGTAAAGGGCCATGTATGACCACTGAACCTACTCGTCGCAACTTCATTAAAACAGCGACTGCCACTGCTGCTGGTGTTGCTGCCGCCAGCCAAATCGCTCGCACGGCTCACGCACAGGGCAGTGACGAGATTCGTTTCGTGCTGGTCGGCTGCGGTGGTCGCGGAACCGGTGCCGCTGAGCAAATCATGGACGCCAAAGGCAAGACACGCTTGGTGGCCGTTGCTGACGCTTTTGAACGGAACGCTAAGGGATGTTTGGGCCAGCTTTCGCGCAAACACAAAGACAAGGTCGACGTTTCGCAAGAAAAAACCTTCACCGGCTTGGACGCGTACAAGCGAGCCATCGATGTCGACTGCGACCTGGTCGTGATCGCAACGCCGCCTGGGTACAAACCTCAACAATTTGATTACGCCGTCAGCAAGGGCAAGCACGTTTTCATGGAAAAACCGGTCGCTTCGGATGCGGCTGGTGTACGTCGCGTCCTGAAAGCGGTCGAAGAATCCAAGAAGAAGAATCTAATGGTTGGAATCGGCTTGCAACGCCGCCATGAACCCAACTACATCGAAACGATCAAGCGGATTCATGACGGCGCGATCGGCGATGTCATCTGCACTCGTGTTTACTGGAACGGAGGCGGGATTTGGCATCGTCCTCGCCAAGAAGGCCAAACCGAAATGGCGTATCAGACCAACAACTGGTACCACTTCAACTGGTTGTCAGGAGATCAGATCTGCGAACAGCACATTCATAACCTCGATGTCGGTTGCTGGTTGAAGGGCTCATATCCAGTCGAGTGCAACGGCATGGGTGGCGGAGAACAACGTATGGGTGGCGATCGCCGTCTATCCCAGATCTTCGACCATACCTTCTGCGAATACACATTCGCAGATGGCACAAAGATGTACAGCCAAGGTCGCCATTTGGAAGGTGGTTGGGGCAACGTTAGCGAATTCGCTCACGGAACCAAAGGTACTGCGAATCCAGCGGGCGAAATCTTTGGCGCTAACGCTTGGAAATTCGGTGGCCAAGGTGTGAACGGTCACGCTCAAGAGCAACTTGACCTGGTTGCAGCTTTGCAAGCTGGTGAAATCTACAACGAAGGCGAATACGGTGCTCACTCAACCTTGTGCGCCATTCTCGGTCGTGAAGCCTGCTACTCGGGCAAAGTCGTGAAGTGGGATGAATTGCTCGCCAAGGGTAAGGACCTGTGCCCGGGCATCGATAACTACACCATGGACTCAACGCCTCCAACGGTTCCCGATGAGAACGGCTACTACCCAGTGCCAGTCCCAGGCAAGTACAACCCATTCGCATAGTTGTCTAGCGCTTAGTGGGTCGCATCTGCCAGATGCGACTGCTGCGTAGGTCGCATCTGCGGGATGCGACCATGCAGGGTGGGTCGCATCTGCCGGATGCGACCATTCCACGCTAGTTGTAACGACCTCCATCATCGCCCGAGTCCACATTGACTCGGGCGATTTTTATTTTGCTATACTTGCGAATCTACAACTTCGGAGTTGGAAAGTAGCCAAGCCGATCCAGTAACGTTCGCGCACCATCGCCATCAAAAAGGTCAAGTCATGTTTCGAAAACTAATCGCAGCCTCAGTCCTCATTGCGAGTCTATCAAGTGCCAGCACAACATTCGCCCAAGGAGCTGTTCAAGCCGTTCGCGGCGCGGCCTCTGGCTTGCAGCAAGCGGCTGAGGACAGTCAAAAACCATTGACCGCAGGCCCAGAAGACACCACCGAAAAGACGGCACCCGGTAAGATCGATCAAAGCCTGCCGCGAGAATTCAAGACCACCGACTCGGGGCTAAAGTATCGCATTCTGCGCAAGACCGATGGCCGCAAGCCCAACGCGGCGGACAAAGTCGAAGTGCATTACAAAGGCTGGTTAGATAACAAGAAAATCTTTGACAGCTCCTACCGCAGGGGCGAAACGATCGAATTCGGTTTGAATCAAGTCATCAAAGGCTGGACCGAAGGTGTGCAGCTAATCGGTGAAGGCGAAATGATCGAACTGGATATCCCTGCGACACTTGGATATGGTGCACGTGGTACCCCAGGCGGCCCAATTCCACCTAACGCTCAACTGCACTTTATCGTTGAATTGATCAAGGTCAAATAAGACTCAACTGCAATAACAAACAGGTGCATCGGAGTTTACGATGGTCTTTGGTTTCGGCAAGAAGAAGCCATCTGGGGATACATTCAAAAAGCGCGTAACCGACTTTTGGGAGTGGTATCCTCAAAACGCGGATCGACTGTTCGATATGATCGAATCAAGTTCCGAGGGCATTGCTGAGTTTATGACCAAGTACATGGAGCAAACCATGCCAGGACTGGCTTGGGTCTTCGGACCCGGCGAGCCTGGAGGGCACTCCTTTACAGTTTCCGGTGAAGGAGTTGTCCCGAAGCAATTGCTGGCCGAATACTGGCACTCGCGCGCTCGGCAAATTCCTCGCTGGACTTTCCATGCATCACGTCAAGCCACTCCGCCAGATCGACTTGACGGGTTTGCCATCGGCATGGGTGGTGGTGATCCGATCGACGTGGTCAACTTTTTAGTCCGGACCACGGTAAACGCAGAAGCAGAATGTATCGACATTGTGGCGTGGCATCCCGCTTTCGCAAATCTGCCAGAAGACGCTCAGTACCATATCCTGTACTTGTTACTCGACGAAGCCCTAGGGGAATTCGGCACCGAAATGTGGCTGGGCGAAATCAAAGTGGCTCCGCTGACCAGCGACCAATCGACTATCAAGCTTTCAAAGCTGCCGGAGAAGATTGCGCAAGTCAACGCGTATTATGAATGGGAAAAAGTACTTCCCATTCACGGCTACTCACTCTATGAAATGAAGGAACCGATAAGGGGTCCGCGTGGCGACACACTGTTTGGGACTACTAGTATTCCCAACATGGTGCTGAATTTCATCGAGAACAAAGGCAAACTGCGCGACAATCCGCTGGCCGGGACAGGCGCTCAGTTCGCTTACGTGACTCTGGATGGTTCTGTCATACCACCGGGGGAAGAAGTCGATGCAAGGTCGCGCATCTCTGATAGCATCGCTGAAGCCTTGGAACAGGACAAGAGCGGCCTAGCCGTGGGCGGAGCCTACGGCGCGGAAAACAGCTACATCGATCTGATTCTATTCGATGGCCAAAACAGTGAAGACATCGTTAAGAAACTGCTTGGCCAACTCCAGTTAACTGGTCGCTCAAGCGTTCACCGAGTCGGATAGTGATCATCAGATGAATATTCACATGCCCGAAGAGATTGTTTCTGCTGAAGTTCTCACTACTGCGATCGTCAGTCCCGCGACAGCCACAACTTCGACTGGAACGACGCCAAGTGCTAATCGCCCCAATAATGGTCCCGCCAGAGACTCGGTTGGACCAAGAACACCTGTGCGATAAGCTACAGAATCCATAGCCTCGCAACGATCGCTAACTCTTCAAGCTCCGGTCAGCAGCACCACTGACCGAGTTGGCCCGTCAGCGACGTCCCCATTAGCGCCCGTTATTCATTACTTTTGTTTTCTAACCCAGTTCACGTGCTTCAAGATTCCAGGATGTGCCATGAGCGTATCCTTTGTGTTGTACTTGTCGGCTAGGTCCTTTTCCTTCGGAATCAGATCGTGAATACCGTTGTGGCACAAGCGGCACAAATACAAGCCACGCGTCTGCATTTCTTCTTTTCCAAACCTTGCAATAAAGCGTTTGGTTCGGTGCACGGCGCATGGAATCAAATGATGAAAGGTAAGCGGTTGATCCCGTCCGCATAACTCACAGCAAGTTTGCGTTGCACTCTGCTCCATTGGATTTGACCCTCAATGCTTCAAGAACCTTTGGTCACTCGCTAAGTTGAACGCTGCTTGATGACCCGATGGTGATGGCCAAATGGTCATGGCCCAACGGTGATGGCCAGATGGTCAAAGGGTATTCAGCACTTTCTTAAATTGACCGCCGCTTATTTCGCAGCTTACAATTGTAACGAGAGGAAGATGCAAAGGGTCACAGACGAAGCCCAAGACACCACCGTTTGGACTTGTGTATGGCCATCGCTTGATATTGGAGAACTGAGATGACACCCCTATTCAAAAAACTCAATCTCGGCGGCTGCGATACAATACTCGTCCTCAACTCCCTCGAATCCTTCGAGGCTGAACTGAGTCAACTCGAGGGAGTGAAGGTGCTCCGCAAAGCCACTGCGAAGTTAAAGGTGACCTTTGCAATCGGTTTTGCCGTGACCCAGTCCGAATGCGATCTGGTCTCGTCAACGGCAGCGAGCGCGACAGAAGGCGATTCGATTGTTTGGATTGCGTATCCCAAAGCTTCGTCGAAGAAATACAAGTGTGATTTCAATCGAGACACTGGCTGGACCGTTCTTGGCGCTGCAGGCTTCGAGCCGGTTCGTCAAGTTGCAATTGATGAAGACTGGTCAGCCTTGCGCTTCCGAAGAACGGAGTACATAAAGTTGCTAACGCGGAGCAACGCCATGGCGCAATCGCCAGAAGGCAAGCGCCGAACTAAGGGTTAAGTGGGCCAACCAAGGCAGCTTTACTGCTTTTGGGTGATCGAAAACAATGAACTCGAAAAGTCAACTGTTTTCGCTGCACAAATTTTGCCTTAGTTAGCACAGACCAGGATCGGGCGGGCGAAGTACAGTTAGCCGCGTTGAAGATGAACATGCCACGTTTCTTCCCTAATCGCTGCCACGAAAAGCAGCTATGCACGGGCGGCTATGAATTCTAATGCGTGTCGGATCTTGGCGATTAGTCAATGAAAATGGCTCTTGCCCCATTTTCTCCCATCAATGCTTGTAACGCACCTTGATGACTGTCTCGGTTGAAAAGCCGCTTTCGAACAGAATTTGGAAAGTCGATCGATTCGGGCAGTTCGCGGGCGCGAATGAACTGTTCGGCTCTATCGGCATCCCATGAAGTGTTACTGCGAATATAGGCAAGCCAAGTTTGAATCTGCTCCTCTGTTCGCGTTTTATCTACATCGGAACCATTCTTGTCCAAAGCGCTTAGGGCTTTTACCAAGAATCTGACTCGGCAATGAAATGCCCAGTCCGCTAACTCCTGATCCATGGTATCTGGCGCCATAAGAACTCGACAATCCTGGGCTGCTGTGTAATAGCCACGATACGCGCCCGCGTCGTCGTTAAGCAAGAGACTCAGTAAGGATGAAACCACTAAGTCGCAGGGAGATCCGTTTGCGGATTCTGCATCTGGTGCCATGCCCGATGCAGTTGCTGCCTCCAAGTCAAAGTAAAGCTCCACCGATGTAGCTGTTTTGCAAAGTGATTTGTATCACTCGCATGCGTGGCCGAACGATAGATGGTTGGGGTTAAGGCTCTGGCTTTCTAGTGAGATCCGCTTTTCCGACGTTTGCAAATTACTTGCCACTGAAGCGAAAGGTCCGCCTGAAAATCCGATCCACAAAGTGTATTGCCGAAACCATCCTTGGTTGAGTACCGCTTGACTTTTCGAAAAGAGTGTTTTCCGATAGCCAAGCTGAGTATAGGGCTCAAATTTCGTCGACGGGATTCAGCTCACTTCTCGAGTGACCAAACTCGCCCAAGGCTTTGGTCTTCGCCAACGGCGAAGTAACAGGAATACGAGAACGGGTGGTACCCCAAGGATTAGACATTGAGTCATCAGACTGAGTTCGTAGAACGATTTTCCATTAAACTGAAGGTTGAAAGACAAAGCTGATACGACAAGCAGCCCACCGACCACTGTGGCCGTCCACGTTAGCAAGTATCTTGGGACCAAAATCCAAATCGCATGTTGGCGATCATTGAGGAGTTTTGCAATAAAGGCTCCCATAGCGATCGAAAGAGCGATCAGGAATCCAACGCCCAGGAGGGTGACCATCACTAAGGATCCTGTCACAAGGCAATCGCTTTCAATTCGTTTGCTGATATAACGCGCTCGCGATTCTTGCGGGATGTCCGCCAATAATGGATATCGCTCGAGCAATTTGGCCTCTAGTTCAGTTCGTTGGGCCGGGTCGGTTTTCCAAAATCCGTCTGATAGAGCCCTGATGTCCACACCAGATGCGATAATGCTTGACCTGCTAATTGGATACCAACCGATGGCAAGGACAAAGAGTAAACCGCATACGGAACCAACCACCATTCCGTTCAATGCTGCTTGGGCAAGCTCCTTTGGTCGGGTCACAAGAACTACCATTAGGCCGAGCATCGGCCACGTCAGCAGCGTAATGACGGAAGCCCCCACTGAGATCCAAGTTGGAATCCATGATAACTTGTAGAGTGTGGGTAGAGGGTCGGCTTCTGTTTGGGCATAGAGATCCTGTCCTGACCACAACGTCAGCAGTGACAACATCAGCGGAAGCGAAAGGACACTGCCTGTTAGTGCAACGAGAATTGCATACACGAGCCCTTGGTTGCGCCGCATTCGATTTGCAATTTGCGCGAACAGGGTGGGTGGCTTCACGCTAATGGGCTCACCGTCAAGCCAATTGCGCAGGTCTGCAGCCAGCGAAGCTGCAGAGCTGTAGCGTGCTTGGGGGTCACGTTCGAGGCACTTCATGCAGATCAATTCAAGGTCAGGTTCGATCGACTTGTCAAGACTTCTGGGCGGCCTGATGGGGTCATTTAGAACTCGAAGAATCGTTTCGACGGGTGACGTTCCGGTATGTGGCGGTTTGCCTGTCAGCAGTTCATAAAGGATCGCACCGGTTGAATAGATATCTACGGCTGTGGTCAGTGAACTGCCTGACTCAGCTTGCTCGGGCGGCATGTAGCTCGGCGTACCAACCAGCACACCAGTTTGCGTCAGATTGCTGTCGTTCGCCGTATTCTTCGCAAGCCCAAGGTCGGTCAGCAGTGGATTTTCGGCTTCGTCCAGCATGATGTTGGCTGGTTTGATGTCGCGGTGCAATATACCTCGCTGATGCGCATGGTGAACGGCTTCCGCAATCTTGGCAACGAATTCGACGAGCTTGTGTTTATTCGATCGCAGCTTCTCGATGTGTTGAGCCAGCGAGCCGCCTTCAATGAACTTCATCGCAAAGAACGGCTGCCCTTCGTGTTCTCCGATTTCATAGATTGGCACGATACCTGGATGATCCAGCTGAGCAGCCGCGTTGGCTTCGATGTAGAAACGCTGGATATCCTCACGCGAAGATAGTTTTCCGCTGCGGATCATTTTGATCGCAGCCAATCGGTTCAGCCGCTTGTGGCGAGCCTTGAAGACGACTCCCATACCGCCCCGCGCGATCTCTCCCAGCAGCTCGTACTCTCCAAAATCTGAATTGAGCTTTGAAATTGCTTGGGCTATTGCTTCAGGAGAACTACCGTTCGCCGGACCCAAACCTGAGCCATCAAGCGTCTGATCGTAGCCGCTTGGCACCCTGTTGAAGATCTGGGTAGCATCCTCTTTAGCCTGATCTTGGCAACCCATACATTGCAAGCCGTTCGTTGAATGTGGTGTGGTTTTCGCGTGCCACTGGCGTGCCAGTGCAAACGAAGGTGTCGATTATAAACAAAGGCGGTCGACCCAATGCACTTGTTTTTTGCGCAATGGTGTCGAAGTAATATGGCGGCAATAAGCAAACGCGATCCGAAGCGCTGCGACTACTGACTCAACAGTACCGCGGCAGCGACTAACTCATCACGCAACTCGAACGTATGTACCGTCCAACTTCGGCGGCTCTCGTGTTACACTCGTTGAGCTAGAAAGACTTTTTGTTGTGAACGATAACTCCTTCGTTTGCACTGGCACGCCAGTGGCACACCAAACTAGAGCTCACTAAGCAAAATACACTCAACCCAAGAGTTAAATTGTGACAAGTCGTTTAATAAATGCAAATGTGATTCTCTTCGGTTCGCTGATTGCTGTTTGGTTATGTGCTGGTGAGACGCAAAAAGCTTCGGCCGTGGTTGCACAACTTGCTGTAGTTAAAGAAGATGCTGAAGTTAAAGAGCTTGCTGAAGTTACAGAGCCTTTCCTTCGGGAACACTGTTTTCGATGCCATGGCCAGTCGCAAGCTAAGGGAGAGTTGCGGCTTGATCAGTTGGACAGTGACTTGAATCAACCTGCCACGTTCGATCGATGGAAGGAGATCATTCAGCGCGTGCGTTCTGGAGAGATGCCGCCTGAAAAAGAGCCTCGGCCAACTGAGGAGCAGATCGCGAAGTTGGTTCAACAGGTCACAACGAGGTTAGAGGCGGTCGCGGCAGAGCGACGTGGTGAAGGCCGCGTGGTTTTGCGCCGTTTGAATCGCGCCCAGTATGAGAACACTCTTCGTGATCTTTTCGACGTGCACGTTTCTGTAAAGGAGATGTTGCCCGAAGATGCTTTCGCGCAGGGGTTTGATAATGTAGGTTCTGCGCTGAACATATCGCCAGTGCTGTTGGAGCGATACCTTGATGCGGTCGATGCCACGATCGATGCTGCGATTGCTCCAGTTCACAATTTGGAGAGCAAGACTGAACGTTTTGATCTTTACGATTCGCTTCCAACATGGTTCATAGCAGGTGTTTGGAAACAGAGCGAAGGTGTGATTCTGTTTCGCAATAGCGGAGATTCGGCAACGGATCTTCGAAAGTTTAAAGCACCAGCGCCTGGGCGCTATCGATTTCGTATTTCCGCATCCGCGCACAATTCGGAAACGCCGCTGCCTATGGCTGTGCTGTTGGGCAATTTTGTAGTCAGTGGCAATCCGACGAGGCATCTTGGTTACTTCGACGCACCGCCGGGTAAGCCGACTGTGATTGAATTCGAAGAACGGCTGTTGGCAAAAAACGACACAATCAAGGTGACGCCCGTTGCGTTACCGTTTGTATATCTGAAACATGAAACGATGCCAGAGTACCCAGGGCCGGGCTTGCATGTTCACTGGATCGAAGTCGAGGGACCTTTGGCTGAGGTATGGCCGACTGAAAGCTACCGGCGAGTGTTCG
>JANRMD010000216.1:0-5001 GCA_033761895.1 Pirellulaceae bacterium
CGGCACGGTGAATCCTTCTCGTTGCATCTCTTTGGCAACGTGAACCATTTCATCAAGCGATGGAGTGATCAAGCCCGATAGGCCGATCACTTGTGCGCCGTGCTTCTTGGCTTCGGTCAAGATGCGTTCGCAAGGCACAAGTACACCCAGATCGATGACTTCGAAGTCATTGCACTGGAGCACAGTACCTACGATGTTCTTGCCGATATCGTGTACGTCGCCTTTGACGGTAGCCAACAGGACTTTACCGCGGCTGGTGTGTCCACCCGTTTTGCCTGCAGCCGCTTTTTCAGCTTCCATGAATGGCGTTAGGTAAGCAACGCTCTTCTTCATCACGGCAGCGGATTTAACCACTTGCGGCAAGAACATTTTGCCTTGACCAAACAAGTCGCCGATCAGGTTCATGGCGTCCATCAGTGGACCTTCGATCACTTTCAATGGTCGACCGAACTTTACACGCGCTTCTTCGGTGTCGGCATCGATGTGGTCGCTGATACCTTTGAGCAGAGCATGACGCAGCCGCTCTTCCACAGTGCCTTCACGCCACGCGTCAACTTTGACAGGGCCTTTGTCTTTGGCTTTGACCGTTTCGGAATATTCAATCAGTCGTTCTGTTGCATCGGGGCGGCGATTGAGCAGCACGTCTTCGACTCGGTCGCGCAATTCGGGCTCGATCTCGTCGTAGACTTCCAGCATCTCTGGGTTGACGATACCCATATCCAGCCCAGCCTTGATGGCGTGGTACAGGAACACTGCGTTCATCGATTCTCGCACCGTATCGTTGCCGCGGAAGGAGAACGACACGTTGCTTACACCGCCGCTCGTGCGAGCGCCGGGGCATTCTTTCTTGATCGTGCGAACGGCTTCGATAAAGTCGACAGCGTAGTTGGCGTGTTCAGGCAGACCGGTGCCAACGGTCAAAATGTTCGGGTCGAAAATAATGTCTTCAGCTGGGAAGCCATTTTCGGTCAGCAGTTTGTAGGCGCGTTTGCAGATGCGAACTTTGTTTTCGTAGTCAGCCGCTTGACCTTGTTCGTCGAATGCCATCACTACGACTGCAGCGCCATGTTGGTGGACGAATTTGGCTTTGCGCAGGAACTCTTCTTCGCCTTCCTTCAAGCTGATGGAATTGACGATTGGCTTGCCGGGCGAGTGCCGCATGCCAACTTCGAGGATCTCCCACTTGGAGCTATCGATCATCAGTGGAACGCGCGCAATTTCAACTTCGTGCGCAACAAGGTTCAAGAATGTGCTCATCGCGGCCGCGCCGTCGAGCATCCCTTCGTCCATGTTCACGTCAATGACGTTTGCGCCATTCTCAACTTGCGCGCGAGCGACTCGAATCGCATCCTCAAACTTGCCTTCTTTGATCAAGCGTGCAAACTTACGTGAACCGGTAACGTTGGTGCGTTCGCCAATCATCACGAACGGATTGTCTTTGCGGAACACGAGCGGTTCGTTGCCCGCGTATTGGGACATACGATTGCGTTTGATCGATTTACGCGGTGCAATATCTTTGACCGCTTCTCCGATAGCTTTAATGTGAGCTGGAGTGCTGCCACAGCATCCGCCGACGACGTTTACCCAACCTTGCTTGGCAAAGTCGTGTATAAACGCAGCCATACGAGCGGGAGTTTCATCGAATTCGCCGAGCGCATTGGGCAAGCCAGCATTGGGATAGCAACTTACGAACGAATCCGAAACATTTGCAAGCCGCTCCAAGTACGGCCGCATCTTGTCACCGCCTAATCCACAATTCAAACCAACAGTAAGCATCGGGAAGTGTGAGACAGCGACCCAGAACGCTTCCAACTGCTGACCAGTGAGGGTAACACCACCGTCGAAGACAGTTGCTGACAGCATCACCGGCCAGCGCTGTCCGCGGCGTGAGAACACATTCTCAATCGCTAACAAACAGGCTTTGAAGTTCAGTGTGTCAAAGGAAGTTTCTGGCAACAGAAGATCGACTCCGCCGTCTAGCAAGCCATCGATGTTGACTTCATAACTTGCAACCATTTGCTCGAATGAAAACGGCCGTGTGGCAGGATCACCCTTGGCATTCATCGACAACTGAACAGCGGTTGGTCCCATGCTGCCCGCAACGAAACGCGGTTTCGAAGGATCTCGCTTCAGGCACTCGTCCACCGCGGAGCGAGCCACTTCGGCGCCGGCTTTGGAGATCTCGTAGGCGATGTCGGACAACTTGGCTTCAGCCATGCCGATCAAACTGGCGTTGAACGTATTGGTCTCAATGATGTCCGAACCAGCATTGAGGTATTCAGCATGGATGCCGCGAATGATGTCGGGCTGTGTGAGTACCAGCAGGTCGGTCTGTTTTGAAAGGTCAGCTGGATGGTCTTTGAAGCGCTCACCACGAATGGCTGACTCTGGGAGTTTCTTCTGGAAAATCAGAGCCCCCATGGACCCGTCCAGCAACAAAATCCGCTGCTCCATCAGCTCACGTAACAGCCCCTCAGTATCCACTTGCGCCCGCGTCAACATCTGATTTCCTGTATTTTTGACCACCGATTCGAGAGCCTATAGTCTACTCAATAGGCTGAATTCTAGTAACGGGCAGTGTGAAAAGGGGGGTATAATCGGGTCGAGACCAATTGTCGCTCGAAAGAAAGGATGGGAGTGATATGAATAATGGGAATATTGGGAATGGCATGAATAAGCGGGTCCTACCGCCTCAGCAGGACTATCAGACGCTGTTGTCCTACCAAATAACGGAAGTGGTTTACGACATTACCTTCCGGTTTGCTCACAAAATACCTGTCCCGCGGCGAATACCCCAAGCAGGATGCCTAGGCTACGTACGCTCAGGTAAGCCGAATATTCTAGAAGGCAGCAAAGCAGGCACGACCTCCAAAGAAACTGAAATCAAACTGACCAATGTCGGACGCGCCAGCCTGGAGTAATTGCTGGCGGACTATCGCGATTACTTGCGGGTTCGGGATTTTCGACTGTGGGAGAAAGACTCAAAGGAGGCCCTGTATGTTCGCAAACTGGGCCGAAAAAAGCCGCAAACTTTCGAAGTCTATCGCGAGATCTATGAATCTCGAACCGCTGATGTGATTGCCAACATTGCGATCTGCCTCATCCGCCAAACCAACTATCTCTTGGATCAGCAATTGAAGACTCTAGAAAAAGAGTTCCTCGAACTGGGTGGCCTCCGCGAACGCATGACAACCGCAAGACTCAACTACAGAGACCAACGCACGAACGCAAGCATAACTCCCATTACTCTCATCCTTCCCATGGTTTTCAGATTCTTTTTTGCAATTCCTCTAACCCTGGCATCAAACTATTCGCTTCAGCCAAATCATGACTCTCCAGCGAAGCGATCGGGTACGAACAATAATCCGCCGCGAAGAAGCCGCTGGGATTGTGGTTACCGCTAAGTCCGATGCCACCAAACGGCAGTTTGCCACTGGCGCCGGTCGTCTGTCGATTCCAGTTCACAATGCCAGCCCGAATGCGGTGCAGGAAATAGTGAAAATCGTCAACGTTATCTCCAAGAAAGCCTGCGGACAATCCGAACCGAGTTGCATTCGCTAACTGGATCGCTTCATCAAGGTCGCTTGCGACGTGGGCAGTCAGCATGGGACCAAAGTGCTCGCAGTCGTCCAGCAACCGCGCGTCGGCTCGCAGCAGACCCGGACTAAGCATCGCTGGATGATCGCCGACTGTACGCATGGCGACAACCGACTCCGCACCAGAAGATACCAGCATCGTTTGAGCATCCAGCATATTCTGAGCTGCTCCAGCATGAATCAGCGAACCCATAAAGGGCTGCGGATCTGAAAGTGGATCAGCCACTCGAACCAGCGGTAGCAGCTGTTTAAGCTTATCAAGGAGTTGGTCGCAGGCCGATTGGCCAACAACAATCAATCGCCGAGCGCAGGTACAGCGCTGGCCTGAAGTGATATAAGCTGAATTGATAATCGTTATGGCTGCGCGATGGATATCCGCACTTCGATGAACGACCAGCGGATTGTTACCGCCCAGTTCCAACGCGAGGATCTTTTGTGGTTGTCCCGCCAAGGAGCGATGCAAGCTTGTCCCGGCCCGTTCGCTGCCAGTGAACAACACACCGGCTACGTCCGGAGCCTGGGCTGCGTGAATAGCGACGGGGGCAGCCCCGTGTACAAGATTCAAAACACCCATGGGAAGCCCCGCTTCTAACCAAGCAGCAGCTAACCATTGGCCAACCGACGGCGCGAGTTCACTGGGCTTGAAGACGATTGTATTGCCAGCGAGCAGCGCAGGGACGATATGTGCCCCCGGCAAGTGAGCGGGTAGATTGAATGGCCCTAGGACAAGCATCACTCCGTGTGGTCGAAAGCGTGTCACGGCGACGTAGTTACCAATCTGCTCCGTTGTTGTCCAGCGACGCTTGAGAATCGCATCGATCGAGTTGGACACTTTTCCGATCGCTGCCGCAACTTCGGTCCTTGCTTCCCACAGCGGTTTGCCGACTTCGATCGTGATCAAACGAGCCAACTGTTCTTTCTTCTCAGTCAGAACATCTGCAAATCGTCGGACGACCGCAAATCGATCATCGAGCGGCAGTTCGCTCCACGATGCAAAGGCACGTTTCGCTGACTGGATAGCCGAATCGACTTGTTCGATACTTGCCTGATAGCCTTCACAGACAACTCGGTCTCCAGCGGGTGTACGACGCTCAAAGGCATCACCGATTCCCCTGACCCATTGGTCACCGATTAAGTTATTGGCTTCGATCGTCGAGTCGGACATCTATCGCCTCCATTGCGGTTTGAGGTTGGCTGAATTGGTAACGGCATGCGTCAAGCTGGTAGCGGAATGCGTCAAGGGCTTGTCGATTTAGTGAGCCGTCGGCGCTAGCCCGGATATTGCATACGCTTTTTGATTGAGCCCTGTAGCGCGAAAGCCTTAGTTCTGGTATGTAAAGGAGTTACGACACTTCAAAACAACCAGACCCAAGGCTTTCGACAATGACAGATCGTACACGAAACA
>JANRMD010000217.1:0-8483 GCA_033761895.1 Pirellulaceae bacterium
AGCAGGTCGTTGCCGTCCCCACCCCATATGAAGTTGCTATGTGTTTCTGGAATCAGTTGTACGACAGCGACTTGATTGCCGTAGAGTTCGTCGGCGCCATTGCCACCATAGATGTAGTCTTCGCCCAGACCGCCGGTAATAAAGTCTGCGCCAGAAACCACCGAGCCAACCCCATTTGCAGGTCCATCGCCGTAGAGCGTGTCGTGTCCCAGCGCACCATCGAGCCTGTCATTGCCATGGCCGCCGTAGATCAGGTCATCATCGTCGCCCCCGGTCAATTCATCATTTCCAAGAACCAGCGCAAGAGCAGGCGAGGTCTGCCAGTCATCTGGTGAATAGTCACCATAAATGGTGTCCATCCCCTTGCCGCCGTTGATCTTGTCATGGCCCATTCCTCCAACGATGACATCCTGGCCATCCTCACCAAAGATTTGGTCGTCACCTTCCGCGCCCTCTATTTGGTCATCGCCATCTCCACCATAAATGATGTCGACACCGTCCAAGCCGTCATCTACATAAAACAAGATAGAAGAGAACTCCGACACTCCGCCACGAAGCACATCTCGCGTCGTGCCTCCGATGATGGTATCAGCGCCACTTCCACCAGTGATATAGTTACGGCCATCGCCACCAACCAGAATATCGTTGCCTTTCTGTCCGAAGAGGAACAACGTGATGTGGTCCTCCTGTCCGCTTACATCTAGATACATGGAAGTCTTCGTGTAGAACTGGTCGTCGCCATCTTTACCCTCAAATTCGATTGCATTGAAGTTCCTATTAACCAAGCCGTTCTCTACTTTCCAAATCGGATGTTCGCCGACAATCTTTCCGTCACCCTCCACACGAACTAAGTCATACTCCTTCCCGAAGTCAGACTTGACAATCGAAAGGTGAACCGTGTTGTCGCCGTTGTCGCCATCAATATACAAGAAGCCACGGACGATGTCCGTGGAGACTGCGAACAGGGTTCGCGTTTCCAGGGATTCGATTTGCCGGAGATGGCACAGCCTTGAACGCTTGTCTCGTCGAGAGCAATCAAGGCTGCGCAAGCGGAGGGCACTGTAAATGGAAGATATTATTGATGTCATGTTTGCATTGCCTCGTAGAAAGGTTGTTCTGTTACTGAGTACGTTGAAGAAATCGTTCGAAGCGGGCCAGCGAGGTTTTATCCCGCTAGCAGAACAGGCATGAGATTCGCGCGATATGGTCATACGAGTTGATAATTGTTAAGCTCAGATCCTGCCGGCGTGAGCGATTGCGTTTAGATTGATTGCCGGATTGTTTCGAAAGTGATACATCGTACGTAATCTCCTTGAGTAAAAGCTCGATCGTTGGATCTGCCTTCTGCTGTATGTAGGAGAGATCGTTACAGACTGCTAGCAGCCGACAGATAGCGCAAGATTTCTTGGGCAGAGATTGCAACTCACATGCGTTGCGAACGGAAACATCCAACCACTGCTGGACTTGAGGGACGGCTTGCACAGTTTCGTTGGACAGATACGGCTCTGCGGCGATGTACGCTGAGCTCAATCCATAAAGTGTTTAGCGAGCGCACATGACCGCGGCTCCCCACATGCTGCGCGGCGACTGGGCAGAATCGCACATTGGAATCCTCGTAATCGGAATGCGATACGATTGTCAGTCGTAAAGCAGGGCAAGCCCCCGACAGCCATTGGGGGTTCCCGCATTTTCCCAAACTCGCACTTTAGGCGTGTCGGATTCCGAAGATCGCGTTCGATTCACTTCATACGAGCGTCACATCGTTGCAGAAAGTGCAACGCAAGAATGACGACTACTCTGAACTCGACGGAATCACTCTGGTACTAACAGGTAATGAGCCCGTCGCATCGCCCAATTCCTAAGTACTCGGGAGACACCAAATGCGTAAGTTGCTTGATAGATTGCTTTCTACCAGAAACATAAAGACAGATCATACAGCCAGAACGGGCCGAAATCGAAACCTGTTGCGGAGGTCGTTGCGAATTGAGGCCTTAGAAGCTCGCAAGGTCTTCGCTGTTTCAGTTCACTCGCCTGACTATGGTTTTGACGGTTCTGATACGTTGAAAATCAATGGCACAAACGGTAATGACCAAGTCGTTGTTGGGTACTCTGACAACGGCACACCAGCATTTATTGAAGACGATTCCATCAAGGTTTGGAGTAAAGGGACGTTGGTAGGAGAAAAGGATATCTTTCATGACTTGCTGGGCGGCTATGCTCGGAAACTGAGGAACATTGAGTTTCATGGAAATGACGGAAACGATCGATTCGAGATCGCTGGCCAGCTGCTGATTCCGAGCGTCTTTGTTGATCAACTGCGAGTAACTGCCTTTGGTGGAAAGGGACGCGATACCCTGATTGGCAGTATTCTCCCAGAGAGGCTTGTGGGAGGCGAAGGGAACGACATCATCAAGGGAGGCGGTGCCAATACGGAGTATCACACTGTAGCAGGCGCGCACCTAGATCAGCTTGAAGGCGGTGATGGCAATGACACTATCTATGGCGGGACTAAATCAGCAGCGGAGTTCGCCAGTTCCATCCTAGGAGGAAACGGGAGTGACCTAATCTACGCTGGTTGGTCAGCAGTTGTAGAAGGTGGGTACGGTAATGATACGATTTATGCAGGCGATGGTGGTGGGAAATTCTATGGAGACAACGAATCCGTTCTCTGGCCTGGCGGAGGAAACGACAAGATCTTTGGTGGTATTGGTCGGGACTATATTTTCGGAGGCTCTGGCTTCGACGAGATTGACGGAGGCGTTGGTGACGACTTCCTTTATGGCGAGGGGCACTCCGTGGGCAACATGGTGAACGGTGGGGCCGACAAGATCATCGGAGGCACGGGCGCTGATGAAATCTGGGGCGGGCAGGGCAACGACGAAATTTGGGGTGACAATCTGAAGAGCCACAACAATGGAGCCGACAAAATTTACGGAGGCAGTGGACACGATTGGATCAACGCTGGAGGAGGTAACGACATTGTGTTTGGTGATGCAGGTCTCGACACTATCTATGGTCATGAAGGGGACGATCAGTTGTCTGGAGGTGACGATGCCGACATCATCTACGGCGACAGCGGCAACGACAAAGTCCTTGGTGGATCGGAAAATGACCAACTCTTTGGTGGCTTAGGTAATGATTCCATCGAAGGCGGCGAAGGCCACGATGAGCTGTTTGGCGAGATTGGCAACGACAGCCTGACCGGCGGCAGCGGCAACGACAAGATTTATGGGGGCACAGATCACGATGAACTATGGGGAGGCTCCGATAACGACTTCCTGTATGGCGATGACGGCGATGATATGCTGCGTGGCGGAACGGGAGATGATCAACTCTTTGGTGGTTATGGTGGCGACCTATTGTTTGGCGAAAACGGAAAGGATGCCTTATTCGGCGGATTTGGAAACGACTGGCTCCACGGCGGAATGGATGGAATCGCTGACTCTCTGTGGGGCGACGAGGGTGCAGACAAATTCAAGAAAGAAAAGAAAGGGGTTGGAATGGCCGAGTACAATCTTGACCCGCCCAAAGATCTATCTGCGCTGGATGGATTTTACTAGCCTGTACCTTTAGCATTCTGCCTCAGAACGACCGAACTGCCGCAGAATAACCTCGCAGACTGCTGAAAAAGTCGATTTGCGAATCTTTGTGATGCTTAGTAACCCCAAACGTTAGCGCGGGGCGTATTCTATACCCTCGCTAACGCTCAATTGCTTCCGGTTACTTTTTCAGTGGCCTGCTCGGATTGTGCGCAGATGCTTACATCGATGAACCTAAAGCGTTAATGGGCAGGACTTAACCTAGCCCGTTTGCTTATCTGACGTTGTCATGGCGGGACCACTTGATCATGCTCTGCCCTGACATTCCACAAGGTGACCTGTTCGGCCAACTCTTCGATAGCAGCTAATGTGTTGTCGACCGGATTGAAGGCCACACCGCCAATGTTGCGCAGTTGCTTGCGCAACACTAGGGCTTCTTGGCCACTTTCGGTGTCCCACAAAGCGATTGTCCCGTCGGCACCACCAGTTGCTAGTCGAAGTCCATTGGAAGAAAAGCTTAACGACATGATCGCGCCCGCATGTGCTTGCACGCGATGCAACATCTGCTTCTTGTTGGCGTTCCAAAGCTCAAGAGTGCCTGTTGCAAAACCCACGGCCAGGGTGTCCTTCCAAGGGCCAAACGCCAAGACCGCGCGTGGCTCTGCACCCTCGAAGTTTGGCAACAAAGTACCATTGATGGAAACAGGTGGAGTCCAAAAGCCTCGAGACGACTTCTCCGACACAACGATATGACCCTCGGGACCGACCGCGGCCAGTATCGTGCCCTTCTTATTGGTGGCTAGGCACATGACTTCGGATAGTGTTGTATCAACGCTATCCTGTACTTCGCCTGTCGCGGAACTCCATTGCAGGATCTTGCCATCGTTGTTGCCCGCAATGATCGCTTGGTCCGCGGTAGCGGTGACTGCTGTTATTTCAGCATCGCCTTGAAGATCGCGCAGATAGTCACCTGACACAGCATCCCAGACACGCACGTTAGTTCCGAAATCGGCAGCAAGGATTCTCGAATCCGGATCGAAGGCAATGGAACGGAAGCCGGTGGTGCGTTGGGAGATGACCCTAGCTGGTTCGCCGGCTCGCAAGAGCATAATTTGGCCTGGCAACTGCCTTACCGGCAGCGGACCCGAAGCCACGGCGAACTCTGCGCCGTCTGGCCTGAAGGTCAATTGGCGATACAAACCAATCTGAATTGGTAATGTAGCTCGATTACTTTTTTGGTTGGTATTCCAAATGCGAAGTTTACCATCGACACCTACGCTGGCTAGTCGCGAGCCATCAGGGCTGAAGTCGACGCCATGCACGGCCCCCTGATGGCCGCGCGGCAAAGCTTGAAGCAGGCCTGTCGAAGCGTCCCATAAGCGGACCGCGCCATCTTCACTGCCAGTTGCAACGGTCTTTCCATCTGGCGAGATTGCAGTGGACCAAACGGTGTTGTTTCCTCCTCCGAAGCGTTGCAAGATCTCTGAGTTCGCAAAGGTTCTGACTCGCCTTCCCAAAAGGCAATTCCAGAGGATTGCTGAACCATCCCAGCTGCTAGAGACAAGTCGCGTCCCCGTGGTGTCATACTTCAGATCCAGAACATCGTGAGTATGCCCCTTTAGCTGACTTACAACCTTTCTCTCAGCCGCGTTCCAAAGTAGAACCAAGCCACTTCGATCACCACTTGCAAGGTAACGACCATCGGGACTGTACCGAATGGCCTTAACAGCTGAACTATGTTTGAGCAGTTGTTTTTCTGATCCGTCGGTTAGATTCCTCAAGCGAATGGATTTATTCCAGCATGCGATGGCCAAAGTCTTTCCGTCGGGAGAGAAGTCAATCGAGGACACAAACGTGCCTTGAGGATCGATCGTCACGTGTGGCGATTTATCTTTCAAGTCCCACACTCGAATCTCACCGAATTGCTTATTGAGATAGTCGCCTGCTGTGGTTGCTAATCGAGTTCCCTCGCGATCGAAGACGCAGTTGAGGACCGTCACGGAATGCCCTTTCCACTCCTCGAAACTTTTGGAAGTGAGGTCCCATATTCGAATCGTGCCATCAGCGTAACCACAGGCAACTCGGGTTCCATCGGGACTGTAACGCACACAATAGGCCCGCGCGTTGGCCTTTGCGAACTGCGATTCATAGGCGTTACAAGCATTCTTGAGATAGCCCCATTCCCAATCCCGCAAGTCGTATTCGCAACGGTCCAGTGTCTGCTCCGCTCGCCCCACACTACTGTGCGCAAGCTCTTGTTCGGCCCTGGCGATTTGTTGCAGGTAGACACTCTTCCTCAACTCATTGGCATGTTGTAGCGTTAATCGCTGAGCCTGCTTGACGTCGTAAAGTGCTTTGCGTTCGGAATGCCACAACCAAGCTGTGGTGATATTGGCGGCTAGAACCAAGAAGGCTGAAATACCGATCACGACTGAGAGCGCTCGATTTCGCCGCATCCATCGCGCGCAATCGTGCACTTTCGTGCGTCGTCGCGCGAGTATTGGGCGGTCGTGCAAAAAACGTCGCAAGTCATTGGCGAGTTCTTCTGCCGACTGATACCGACCTTGCGGCTCTTTGGCCATGGACTTGTGGACGATCGTCTCCAAATCGCGTGGAACTCCCGGATTGATCCTTCTAAGGGCAAGCGGCTCTTCGAAGGCGATCTTACGCAGAACTTCGCTACGGTCTTTGCCTTCGATCGCTGGTCGACCGGCCAGTAACTCATACAAGGTCGCACCCAAGCTGTAGACATCAGTGCGATGGTCAACCAAGCCATGTTTTGCCAACGCTTGTTCCGGACTCATGAATCGAAGCGTTCCCAGTAAGTCACCCGAGATGGTCAGGTTCGCATCCGCTCCGATGCGTGCGAGACCAAAGTCCGTTACCCATAACTTTCCGGACTGATCCAACATCAGATTTCCAGGCTTGATATCACGATGTACGATACCCATCGAATGTGCGTGCTCGATCGCTTCTGCTGCTTGAATGCACTGACAGACAATGGTTCGGATGTGGTTCGCAGGCGCGGAGGAGGTTGGTGACTGCTCAGGTTCTAATTTAGTGACATGGCCAACATCTTTTCCCGCATAGGTCGAACTGGTCACCATCTTCTCCGCCAGAGTCTGACCATCAATTAATTGCATCGCATAGTAATGCACCCCTTTTTCGCATCCGACGGCATAGACTGGAACGATGTTCGGGTGCTGGAGCGATGCCGCTGCACGAGCTTCGTTTTGGAAACGCTGCAAGTGCCGGGGACTTAGGCGATGTGAAAACGGAAGTATTTTCAACGCGACTTGTCGCCCAAGAGAAATCTGTTCGGCGGCAAACACGACGCCCATGCCTCCGCGTCCCACCTCTCGGATCAGTCGAAAGTCCCCCAACATGCTATTGCCAGATTGAGGATCTTCGATGGCGGCAAAAACACTATTGGTAGCCAGATGCCGAGAAGCTTGAATTGATTTCGCGTTGATTTGGCGAAATTGACGAATATCCAGTTCACTGAACCGCGAAGTATAGTCCTCGCTGGAAACCGCCTGCCCCGACATACGGCGATACGGTAACTCAATCGCAAGAAGTTCTTGAAGAAGCAATTGCCGTAAATGTTCAGGTGCTTGGGAGACGTAGTCCTCCAACCGAGGCGATGCCTTGTTCCTCCACTGCCGCTCAAAATGATCGCACAGGCCGTCAATCGTCTCCATCTCATGCGGAAGAAGGTCATCGAGATTGCCAGTCAATGCATCACTCATGAGGCATCCTCGCTGCGCCAGATACTTCGAATTCGTTGCAGCTTGCGCTCCACGGAACGAGTCACGCAGTTTAGCTTAAGGGCGATTTCGTCGTTTGTCCAACCTGCCACTTTCCATAGTGCTACTTGCCTAAGCTCTGCGTCATTGAGGACTCCCAAAAGACGATTCACTTCCTCCGACATTTCTACCGTCTCTGCCGGACTTGGCTCGCGGCTAAAGAAAGCTTCAATCAGTTCGTCGTCGTTCGCGTAAGCGCTCAGCTTCATTTTGCGCTGCAAGTCAATGCTCTTGCGAACTGTAATCACACACAGCAATCGCCAAAGGCTGTCACGATCGGCTAAATCAGGATATCGACCTTGCTCCGCCCCGATACACAAGCTCTTAAATGCACTTAACGCCACGTCCTCTTCGTAACCTTTGAGATGAGGGCTATTCCGCAGTCTCGCATCCGCCAGCGCTGCCAGTCGTTGGAAATAGCGTTCGAGCAAACTCGCGACCGACTTTCGCTCTCCCTCTTTGATTTGTTCTAACCATTTAGAAACGGAATCGTCATTCATGAAGTTCAAGTATAGATAACCTACCCATTACAGCCAGTTTTAGTATTCGCCCGAACGCTGCCTGGTCGCAGCCCTTAGGGATATCGTTGAAAGCACTAATTACCCGACAGCGGACTTTAAAGGACAGGCTATGCATAAAGAGGACAGGCTATGGAGCAACTCGCAGACCGCGGGATCCGAATATCTTCGGCATTAGAAATGACTCGCTTTACCTATTTGTGTCAAATTGCCCAGGTCACCGGAGACCTGGGGCGGCGGTCGTCGGCAGGCAAGAAGTGAAGAGGTTGTAAAATGGTTACGGCGCAGCGCCAGCGATGTCGCAGAGAATTGGATGCATCTGCGAGATTACGAATTGCGATTGAGCATTGTGCCCGGCATTATCCGCCGACAGCTGTTATTTATGCCGGACAGCCGTCTAGATTTGCTAAGTGGTGAACACCGAGCTTCTGCGCGACTTCCCGCAAACGCTCGCGACTGGTCGCTAGAAACCGACCAAGACTTCGGCCACCGCTGAGCTTCTGCAAACGAGCTTGCCAGAGTGCCGCCGAACTGCCGAGTCGCTCGAAAATGTCAGCCAATTCCGCTGATATGGACGCTTTGCCTTCGCGCAGCAACCGGCCCGTATACTCGACCAACAT
>JANRMD010000218.1:0-12962 GCA_033761895.1 Pirellulaceae bacterium
GGAGTGTTGCAATTTGAATTGACGCCTAAGCATTTCAGTTTAGGCATTTCAGCCCAAAACAAACATTAGGAGAATTAACTTGTTTTTCAACAATTCCAAAGCCGTTCTTGCCAAACTGGCGCTGGTTGCCTTGACGTTGACCATCGTCGGTTGCGAGCCCGCCAAGCCGAAAGCGGATACTGGAGCGGCTGACAGTGGAGCAGCTGAGAAGGGGCACGAGCACGCTGAAACATTGGCGGATGCAGTCAAGGAACTCGAAGGAATGTGTGCGACGATCAAAGCTGCCTTTGCAAAAGACGACGCCGAAGCCGCTCACGGCCCCATGCACGACATCGGTCATGTCCTGGAAGAAATTCCGGATCTTGCCGCCAAGTCAACGCTTGATGATGCCGGAAAAGCGGAAGTGAAAAAAGCGGCTGAAACGCTGTTCGAAGCCTTCAGCGCAGTCGATGAAAGCATGCATGGCAGCGGCGGAAAAAAATACTCTGATGTTTCCGAGAGTATTGACGCAGCTCTCAAAGTGATTGTTGACAAATCCAAAGGTTGAGGTCGAAATCATGCATCAACGAACTTTAGGCTCTAGCCGACATCAGCGTAGTTGGTTGTCAAACGCCCTTCTGTGCGCGGGGACTTTGTCTGTCACTCTGTTTGCCTTGGGCTGCAACGATGCGGCAGATCAAAAGTTACGTGAGATCAGAACCCGATTCGTATTGGCTGAGGAGCCTGCTTCGCCTTCGTCCATTGAAGCGGCGATCGCGGGCATCGCCGAGAAACCCGAAGTGACTCTGCTAGGCCGCATCAACGCGGGTACTTCCGAGCCATTCGATCCTAGCCAAGCGACGATCGTCCTCTCGGAAGCTCCCGATCCCGCTCACAACCACGATCCCGGCGATTGCCCGTTTTGCAAACGTCGACTTGAGAACGCCAAGAGTTGCATTGTTCGATTCTTGGATGACAAAGGCGAAGTCATCAAGCAAGACGCCCGCAAATTGCTAGATGTTGCCAAAGATCAAGACGTGGTCGTGACTGGCAAAGCAACGCTACTGACCGAGTTGAACATTCTTCAAGTCGACGCGACTGGGGTCTTTATTCGGCCGACTGCCAAGCCTGCAAGCTAGCGGAGCCAGAAGCAGGGAAAGTAGTTTGGAATTCGACCAGTTGCGACATTTCTTGAAAGCGGCAGAGCTAAGCAGCTTTACACGAGCGGCTGATGCGGTTGCGCTGTCACAGCCTGCGCTCAGCCGTTCGATCGCGCGCTTGGAAGAGGAATTGGGTCAGCCACTCTTTGAACGCCAGACTCGCAAGATTTCGCTAACGGATGCGGGCAAACTGCTGCAAACTCGCGCTCAACAAATTCTGGCTCTGGTCGACAACACCAAAGCAGAGATCTGCGACGATGGACAAACGGGAACTATCCGAGTTGCTGCCATTCCGACCATCGCCCCATTCATGCTTCCTACGCTGTTGCGTGTGTTCGGCGACTCACATCCCAACGCCACAGTGATTGTCCACGAAGACACCACGGACAATCTGCTCAAAAAACTCTCTGAGGGTGCAGTCGATATCGCGCTATTGGCGTTGCCGCTAGCAGCCAAGTACTTGGAGATCGAAGAACTGTTCGAAGAAGAGCTGCTGCTGGTGATGTGCAAGGACCATCCGCTATGTGCCAAGAAACAAATTCGGCTTGCAGATATCGAACCGCTTCCGTTTGTGTTGCTGGGCGAAGCGCATTGCTTGACCGACAATATTGTTTCATTTTGCCGACAGAAAGCCTTTCATCCGATGTCGGTAGAATCGACCAGTCAACTGGCGACCGTGCAAGAGTTGGTCTCCTTGAACCACGGTATCAGTTTAATCCCTGAAATGGCCCGCGCCCTCGATGACAGCGAACGTCGTGTCTATCGTTCGCTTTCGGGTACATCCCCAACGCGAAAGATTGTGATGGCCTTCAACCCCTATCGATTCCAGAGTCGTTTAGTGGAGAGCCTAAAGCAACAATTGCGTACTTACCGTGCCTTAGCCGTCAAGGAAACATCCGATGCACGATGAAGCGCAAGATGACCTTCCGCCTGGCGCATCGAATACTCGTCCGCTGAGTATCAGCCAACTGAATTTCTACATCAAACACCTGATGGAAGAGGCGTTTCCGAAGATCTGGGTAACTGGCGAAGTGTCTGATCTCAGCCGACCGAGCAGCGGGCATATCTACTTTACACTCAAGGATGAACAGAGTCAGATTCGCGCGGTGATTTGGCGCACGGCGGCTCAGCGTTTGCCCTTTCAGCTCAAGGATGGCTTGAAGGTCATTTGTGGCGGCGCGGTAGAAGTCTATGCGCCACGCGGCAGTTATCAACTGATCATCAACCAGTTGCAGCCCAAAGGGATCGGACCTTTGCAGCTGGCTTTTCAGCAGTTGCACAAAAAGCTGGCGGCCGAAGGGCTCTTTGATCCTGGAAAAAAGCGGCCGTTACCCAAGTTCCCCAAGCGCATCGGCTTTGTGACTAGCCCCAGCGGTGCGGCGCTGCACGACTTTCTTGAAGCCGCGCGTTCTCGTTGGCCTGACGTTTGTTTGACCGTGATACCTGCCCGAGTTCAAGGCGAACGCGCCAGCGAAGATCTTGTGCGAGGTATTCGTATAGCTCAAAAACTTGTTCCCAAACTGGATCTCCTGATCGTAGGACGGGGCGGTGGTAGCATGGAGGATCTGTGGTGCTTTAACGAAGAGGTGGTCGTGCGCGCCTTGGCCGCCTCAAAGATCCCTACCGTTTCCGCAGTTGGCCATGAGATCGATGTGACGCTCTGCGATTTAGCCGCTGATCTTCGCGCGTTGACCCCAACCCATGCCGCGCAGTTGGTGTTGCCCAATCAAACGGAGTTACTGCAGCAAATTGAGCAGCTGGCGCGACGCTCTCGTGGGGCGATGTTCAATCGCATCAAGCAACTCAAGCAACGTCTTAGCTACATTTCAGATCGAAGTGTGCTCGCGCGACCACATGAGCTCCACAAGCAGCGTCGGCAATTGGTCGACGAACTCGACTTGCGAGCCCGAGCGGCGGTGTGGAATGTGTGGCATGTGAAGAGCGAAAAACTCAGCGGTATGGCGCGAGCTGTCTCTGCCCTATCGCCACTCGGGGTTTTGGCTCGCGGATATAGCCTAACCCAGATTGAAGGCTCAACCGCCCCACTCACATCCTATAAATCGGTTGCCCCTGGTGACCTAATTCGGACAACATTGCAGGACGGCGTCGTGGTAAGTGAAGTGACGACGCGAGCTCGTTCGTAGCGTCTAGCTTTGTCGCACTTGTCGCGCGCTCAGTAGGTTGCAATTGCCAAGTGCGACCCCTTGCACTGAGTTCATAGTGCATTCGCCCGGAATTCATTCATACCCGACAGCAGAAGGTGCCATCCACCTACCTGTGCCTACCTCCCTACGTTTAATTGCAATCAATCCCAATTTCAGATGGTGCCAGCCATCTACCGACAACTGGATTTACTAGCAATACGCACGTAATGAACTTCGGTTGGTCACCATCCCGAAGGGATGCAAGCCAAGCACCAACTGGATCAGCTGGAATTTGTGGGTGGATTGCTGGCTAGCGCAGAACCATTGGGTGGGTGGCACTAACCGAAATGCTAGCCGTCGATGCCAGCGGCGGTTTAGCCGATCGAGCCGAACTTGATTCGTGAACCGCTGGCTAAGCCGGCTAAGCCATCACCAAACCGAACTGTCGCAGGGAGCGGGCGTTACCGTGAATGACGGCCAAGTTGGGATGACGTTTCGAATAGACTCGACCGCCCTCGATGAAGACCTCCCCCGTCGGCCGGTCGTGAACGCAGTAGTTCCATTGTTGGCCAAGCGATTTCCAACGAGTAGGCTCGCTATGGCAATAGATGTTCAAAGCCATCTGGTCACCCCAATCCAAGGTACCGAGCAACTCAGGCCCGTTCAGCATCGCTGCGCCGCGCTGGAAGTAGGCGTTCATCGTGGCGGCGGAGCCGGCTGCAAATCCGCTGTTCAGAAAGGGATTGCTTTTCAATAGAGTGAAGGCGTGCATCCGCGAGTTCGGATCACGAATACTCAGCGACCAAGCTGGGATCACAGCGTTGTGCGGATACCCCTTGGGTTCGGCTACGGCAAGCAGCTTTCCAGGGTTCTGTGCAACATGTCCCCAAAGCGGCTTGAGCGAATCTTGAAAGATCACGTCAGCAACATCCCAGTACGCAACGGGAGTGTTTGGTTCCAGGCCAGCCGTTAATCGGGCAAAGTCATGCAGTCGTCGAACGGGAACCATTTGGCCATTGTTGGGGGCAACCTCAAGTCGCACATTCGGCAGATTCGACAGCGCACTCGCTTCAGAAGGATACAAACCGTACCCGATTGCCAGAACTTGTTCAGTGTTTCCGCTTGCACGCAGTGTGGCAAGAAAGTGATGCTGAAAGCGACGAATATCGCGTCGATCGAAGGCAGCTAACACGCATGCAGGTTGGTTTACTGACGATTCGGGCCTGTAAGCTTGTTTCTTCAGGTGTTGGGCAAGTGCGGTCTGGCAATACGTAATCTCAAATCCATTATGCCGTAGGTCATGCGCCGCACACCAGCATTCGCATAGTTGCTGCGTGGCTCTAAACTGTAATCGCGAGACTACGTCGCGGCGCCAAAGGGTCGCGCCCAGCGAAACGTGTCCAACTCGATCAGGCCGTGCGCCATCATGCGAATAGTCCGCTCCAACTGCGCCCAAACACGAGTTGCGTTTCAATTGCAACAAAAGCTGTAACATGCAATCGTGGTGAAGCACCACATCGTCGTCGACAAACATCACCCAGGGAGTGATGCCATAGCCTTTCATTGCATTGCGAGCCCTCGCGATTGTGAACCAGCGGTTGAAGTCACTCGGTTCAGGCTGTCCAACATGCATGTGCAAGCGAACTTGAACGCCCACTTGTCCCTGAATCGCATCGACAACTTCGGGCCTTGGAACATCGCCGGGACGATGCAGCAGCACCACATCCACAATATCAGACATGCAAATCTTCCGCCTTAGGAATCGGACGGCGTATCACAAGCGTCGCACGCGCACATCTCGAAAGAGACATCATCGTGCCCGTCGCATGAGTAAAAGACTTCCTTGCACAATGCTGCCATGTCTACCGGATAGGCATCCATCGAGCTGCAGGACATCATATGGCGTTTTTGAGTTTGGCCGCCGTAGTGATTAAAGCTGCGATCACTTGGTAAAGGTGGGTAGTACTGAGCGCTTTCTCCAGCGGTCATGCCAGCATGCACTTCCAGCAAGGTCGACTCTGCTTCGGCAACAAATACGATACCGAGGACCCGATCTTTGCCCCTTAGATAAGCCGAAATCTCATTGCCAAGTAGCCAGGTGCCGCACGCGTAACTGACTCGATTGGGATCTTGTGGAATGAAGACGGCTCGAACTTTATCTGCGAAGACTTTGCGAGATATTGTTACTTTAGCGGAAGGAAATTCCTTAACAGTCAGCATTTCTCTATGTAGCTCGCACTCCAGCCCGCGCGGAATCGGCTCGCAGGTCAACGAAATACTACCAATTTGGGGAAATGTGGCCGGAAAAGTCACGGTGCCTGACAGCAGTAAATGTCGATAATCATCGCGATTCATGGGGGCAATTCCTTAAGATGCAAGCGTCTACTGCTGATCCATCATAGTTCGCGCGATTCGAAATGACAGATAGACCCGATGATCTGCAGGAGCCTGGAAATCGCGTTGGGCGGACCTGGCATTGGAAGGCTGGTACAGAAAGGCCCCACCGCGGATCCCCCGTACTGCGGTAGCGGAGCTGGTGGGATTGTCGATCCGCAATTCATCCGATTTCCACTCGTATCCGTCGACCGCAGCGTCTTGGCACCATTCGAATGCGTTGCCGAGTAGGTCAAAAAAACCCAAATCATTAGGGAGTTTTTGGGCCACTGGATGTGACATTTCATTTGAGTTTTCGAAAGTCCAGGCGTAGTGGCCGAGTAAATGCTTGCCGAGACCGAATGGTCGAGCCGTAAGTGTATTGGCTCGGCAAGCGAACTCGAATTCAGCTTCAGTGGGGAGGCGATATCCACTTAAGTCCATAAACTTCGGCGGCAGCTTCATCTCCCGATGGATATCCTCGACTTTCGGATAGCACATTTCAGATTCTGCAATGCCTTCAAGCTCGCTCAATATTCTGCAATACTTTACCGCGTCAAAGTAGCTGATCGTTATTGCGGGACAATCCTCCGACTTGGCATAGTCCGCGTAGCCCTGGTCCGCACCAAATTCGTGAAGCAGTTCCCGAACCTGTTTGATTGTTACCTCGCGGTCCGAAAGTGCGAAAGAATGCTTTAGTTGTATTGGATGCAGAATCTCCTTCTTCCGATCGCGACCAGGCTCGTTAGCAAATGAGCCACGTAGAAATGGACCTTCAGGGCGCAGCACAATCATGCGCTGCCCACCTTTGGTTCGCAATTCATCCTTGGACTCTTGCCAATGTGGAACTTCCAGATTCCATCGAGAACAGATTGCCTCAATAGCGGATCGCAAACCCGGATCATCGATGGTCTTTGACGCACCTTGCAAAAACGTATCAAGCCTTTGCGATTCTTTGGGTGGCAATCTGCTTTCGGTGTACAGTGCCAGCGCATGCGCGGAGGCTCGACGCAATTCCAGTGGGTTCGTGGTGCTTTCGAGTTGTTCGAGCAACCAGCTTTGGGGCAGATTGTGGCGGCTGAACGTATCGATCAGGTTGGCTCTTAACTCAGGCTTGTCTGTCTGAGACAAAGCACCCTTTAACTTCTCCGCGTCCCCGAGCATAAACAGTCCTGTGATGCGCCGCGAGTGCTTTATGGCAAGCTCAGATTCGGTTTCTTGATTGGGCAAGGGGATCCACCACGTTGAACTAAATTGCGGAGTGGCATCGGCTCCGACCTGCGTTGCATCGATACTGATTGGCCTATAGCCAGCCTGAAATAGCCTCGCGCACTCGCGTCGATGATCTTCGAGCGAAAGATAGTCGACCCATTGAGATCGAAAGGGAGCACCGTTCCACCAGATGACCTCAAACCCGCGTCCTTCCCCAGCAGGCGTTCGATGGTCTAATTTGGCGTGTAGTATCGGCGTGTGTTCATTTAGCTTGAGAGACTTCTTCAGATCCTCTCGCGACATGCCCCATTTGTCGTAAGGTGTTACTTGCTCTCGCAGTTTCCAACGAATCGACGTGTAGTGTGCTTCGCCAGCATTGGCGTGGGTAATCAAGTTGCAGCGTTGCACAAAATTGTCCGCGACGAACCTTGACCAACCATCGGACTCATGACGACTTTCAGGCACCTCGACGTACATGTCCGCATCGAGAACCATCGCTGGCAGGCCCTCGCTCCAGACGCAATTGTATAGATGTGTTTGGTAGTCATCGTTGCTGTGCGCCGTGACATCGCATGGAAAATAACCTTCCCGTCGATTGACTTCATTTAGCTTTCGAAGATCTTCAGCGGTTGCGTCCGTAATGTAACGTGACTGGCGACCATCGCGAGCCCATACAGCCATGTGCTGCGTGCGGCCAGCTTCTTTGTAGGTTGATATTGAGAAAGCGCGATAGTTATGCTTTTCCAAAAGGCCATGGATGGTGTCGAACTCTGACTTGGAGAGACGTTGGGCAAGCACATTGCATGGGCCAATCACTGCCGCACATTCGCTGAGCAGTTTTTGTAGGGCTTGATCTTTAGAAAACGCTTCCTGAGCCGCTTCGTGATCCATGGGTTCCATGCCCCACCATTGATCTACTTTAAAGCCATGTCTCCACAGTTCGTTGGCTGGGGTTATCGTTGCCGCTTCTTCGGTTAACTTTCGCATCTTGGCGATGACATCCGGTGACTCGCGAAGCGCGGCCACAAGCGTCGGTAACTGATCAGGCCCAGCATCCGCGACAAGATCAGCCAGAATTTCCGGTCGATTCATGGCGAATTTTGCCAGCATGTTGGCAATATTCACAGCAGAGCTGCGTCTTAAACCTGTGTCGGCAAACTTGCTCATCAACATTGGGACCAGCAACTCACTGCAACTCGAAAAACCTTGCACCCAGTCGCCGAGCAAGAGTGAGTTTTCATCGGCCAGCAACTCGACCAACTGTGTTAGCTCACTTACGAATTGCGACGGAAGTGGTGATTGTTGTGCCAAGCCACAGGCGGCTCGAATTCGCTTAGAAGGACTGGCGTTTTCGTCTTGCCACGCTTCGACGAGTTGTTCTGTCGTTAACCAGGGCTGCTCGCCTTGCGCCTTGCACACGAGCACCACATCGCGTGGAGTCGTTTCCTCGCGCAGCACAAACTCAGTCAGCAAAGCGCGGCACTTTTCGTCTTCGGGAGCAAACACCAACGAAGCTCGCAACCTCTTGCTGGCCTCGGTCGACTCATCAACAACATACCGATTCAGATGTTCCTTCACGAAGTCGCGATTGGACTTGCGGAAGTTGTCCGCTTGAGGAATAGCGGTTGCCAATTCTGTTGCCAGGAAGCGTTCAACTTCATTCTCGGCAATCAGCTTCGTGCGTTGATTCTGTAGGTAACGCCAACCGTTCAAGCCAACAATCAGTGCAAAAGCAATGCAGGCAACAGCGATCCCAACATGGCGCACGTGCAACCGATGGGCGGCTTGCATCATTCGCTTTTGCGGTTCAGTCCACATGTTGGATTTGATTCGCCGTCGCAGCGTCACGTACTCAGTTAGAGTTGGCAACGACTGAGGTTTCGGACGAGCATGATACAGCTCGGCGAACTCCTCTAACCTAGCTTGAGCTTGACCAGAACGCGTGCCTAAACCACGAAGTTCGAGCCACTGATGGATAGGTGTGATCAGAAAATCGTGCGTCAATTGGTAACCTGTCTCAGACGCAGTCGAATGGCTGCTGTCGGCGCTGAAACTGTCTCCCGAAGATCGATCCGTCGGTGTGATCAAATGCAATTCATTGTCGAGGATTCGAATGAGTTCGCGGAAGGCATTTTTATCGCCGTAACCGCAGGCTTCCATCAGGTCCTGCTCGGAATGCAAAACACCCTTGATGCGAGATACCGACTCGGGCAGCAAACGTCGCAAGAGTCTGGCCGCACCTTCAGCATGGATGCTGTGACGACGTTGGGCGATATCGGAATCGAAGGTATCTTCAAGAAATCGAACTCCCAGTCCCAACCCGCCGTCTTCGAAGGATATCTCGCGGTTGTTCCAAGGTCGGCTCTTTAAAATTTCGGCCAAGAGCGCTAATTGAACGCAAACAACGCGGCCATCGGTCGACAGGTAATCAATCGCCGAATCCAGGAATCGATGCTCGGTCGCCGTAAACTTCTCAGGGCTGGTGTTTAGTCTCCCGTAAGCAGCCCCAAACAGAGCCAGCACATTCTTTGCGTGGCGTCGGTCAAACAGATCAACCGCCATGGCGTTTTGATGCTCAGCGATGGTGAAGTCAAGCGACTGCATCAGTCGCGTTAATCCCATCCAAAAGTCATCGCGTACCATCACAACGCATTGAAGGTTGACTCCATCGCATTGCCGCAGAGCCAGCGTCAGTGGTTGTTTCTCCAATTCCGAGTGGGTGAATAGCCACTGTTCAAATTGGTCGATGAAGATAATCGTCTTGCGGTCGGGATTACGACGCAGCCAAGTGAAGGTCTGCAGAAGTTGATCACCCACAGATTGTTTCTGGGCCACGGTGGGGATATCGATCTGTTTGCCGATCAGCTCAACAATGCTTTGCTCTGTGTCTGCGGCGGTTGCTTCGACATAAATGCTGCGTACTCGCCGTGATAGACGGGGCATGATGCCCGCTCGAACAAGGGAGGATTTGCCGCAACCACTGGGACCATATAAAACGCCTACGGGAGGTGAAGCCTCTTTTGGATTGGGTTCAATGAAGGACTTCCAGAAACGGATGGCTTCTGGAATACCATCGCGATCGCGTGGTCCAGGTAGCAGTTGCAAGAAAAAATCGGCATCGCGAAAATCGAAAGCCCTTAGCCCTTTTGGGACGACTTGAATGACCGTGTCTGAAGTGCCGGTCGGATCCCGCGGGTCGCTCTTGAAATCCGCCCCTGACAGCGCGACGGTCGATGTCCCATCGGCGGGTTCTAAAGATGGATCTTGGAATGTAGTGGGTAGAGCCGTTTCCGATTGAACTGAGAGCGACCTGGGGACCTTTTTCGCCGAGCGACTTAAGTACATGTGAAGGTCGTCGGCTAAATCGGACGCATATCGATAGCGGTCCTGCACCGATTTCGCGAGACACTTGAGGCAGATCCGTTCAAGCTCAATTGGAATCGATCTTCGAAGCTGTCGAGGTGGTAGGGGATCTTCGAACTGAATCTTGCGAAAGAGGTTCTGCCGATTGGAGTCCTGGAACGGTCGCTCGTGCACGAGTAACTCGTAGAGCACCACGCCTAGTGAAAAGATATCTGAGCGGCCATCGACACGATGACCTTCGCCTCGCGCTTGTTCGGGGCTCATGTAGGGAGGCGTGCCAACGTAGGCGATCGCATCATCGTGTGCGGCATCGCGAAGCGCTAGTCCGAAATCTGCAACATAGGGAATTTGATTCGCGTCCACGAGCAGATTCGACGGCTTGATGTCGCGGTGCACAATTCCCTTGCTATGTGCATAGGCGAGTGCTTCGGCAATCAACGCGATCATCTGCGCTATTTCACTGACCGTAACGGAGCTACCTTGGACCCACTTGCCAAGATGTTGGCCAGCAATGTACTTGGTGACGATGTAACAAGCGTATTTGGGGGTCGAACCCGCATAGTAAGCTGGAATGATATTAGGGTGATCGAGCGCCGCGATCGCTCGGGCTTCTTCGAGGTACATGGAAGCGTGTTTACCGCCCTCAACCATCGCGCTATGCGGGACTTTCAAAGCCACTTCGCGATGCAAAGTCTGGTCATAGGCCAGATAAACTACACCGAATCCACCTTTGCCGATCAGTTGGCGGATGTTGAACTGATCGATCTGATCCCCAGCGCTCAGATACGCAACACTCTCGGAGTGCCGCGTCAAATCGCTATCGAAGTTCTCCGATTTGGAGTCATCGCCAGAAGGTTCAGTGTTGTCATCCGCCTGCATCTTGCGCGCTCGCCTCTATTGACTTCGTAGTTGTGATGTTTCGACTAGAGTAATCTAGATTTTGCACGCTAGTCGGCTGACTCTCCCAGCCCTGCCCTTTAGGCCCACGTTACGTCACCCTTGGGGTCATTCAAGACGATGCTTTGCAAGAAGCGAATCGCTTTCTCCAAGCCTTCGCGCGCGGTCATCAGACTATCTTCATGTTCGATCGACAGCGCGTGATCGTAGCCAGTCATCCGCAATGCCGAGATGAAATCGCACCAGAATTGACGGGAGCTACCATAGCCGACGGTGCGGAACAGCCAGGCTCGATTGAGTTCATCCGCATAATGTTTGGTATCCAACACACCATTGATCTTTGAATTCCATTGCTGGATGTTAGTGTCCTTCGCATGAACGTGCCAAATTGCTCCTTGAAGTGCACGTACTGCGGCACAAGGATCGATGCCTTGCCAAATCAAATGGGACGGATCGAAGTTGGCGCCGATTTCTGGTCCCGCTGCTGACCTGAGTTTCAACAGGGTCTCCGGATTGTAGACGACAAAACCGGGATGCATTTCCAAAGCGATTTTATGAACGCCATGTTTGCGAGCGAACTCGGTGGTCTTCGTCCAGTAAGGTATGACCACGTCTTTCCATTGATAGTTAAGTATGTCGAGGTATTCAGGCGGCCAAGGACAAGTGACCCAGTTCGGTTGTTGATCGGCGGGCGAGCCGCCGGGGCAGCCGCTGAAAGTGGCCACAACTTCGACTTCCAATTTCGCCGCCAAACGCACGCAGCGTTCAAAAGCAGCGTGATGCTCCGCCGCGATGGCCTTGTTCGGATGAATGGGATTCCCGTGTACCGACAAGCAAGAGATCTTCAAGCCGCGAGAATGAATTGAGTTCAGAAACTCTTTGGCTTTGGCATCACTAGCCAGCAAATCATCCGCGTTGCAGTGATCGATGCCAGTGTACGCTCCGGTCCCAATTTCGACGGTCTGCACACCTAAGCTGGCTAAGTAATCGAGTGCTTGTTCGAGTGGCAGGTTGCGAAGAATAACTGTAAAGACACCGACTTTCATGACGTGTTCCTTTGGATGTGTATGAGTTTATCTTGGATGGGTCGTCGATCTGCGCGGCTCAAGTCTTCGACATACGCTTCGACCGCGATTTCGCCCAATTCATCTAAACATCGTTGGGCTGTGCAGGTGGGTTTAGGAGAGCGGCGATTATACAGGATTCGTGCGTTGCTTGGCGATTCTGATCAGTCGGAACCTTGATTCTGGTAGACTAAGGCAATGGGGCTCGAGCTAGCGACCACGTGAAGAGTCCAGACACGTTAAACTCATTTTCTTCAAATGATTTATAGAGGAAAAGCATATGTTAGATTCACTCAAGCAAGCAGTTTATACCAGCCTTGGGTTGGCAAGCATGACCAGCGACAAGATCAGTGAGGCAATTCGCGAGTTAACGAAGAAAGCCGATTTGACGGAAAAGGAGATTCAGGAATTCACTGCCGAAGTAGCTCGTCGAAGCGGTGAAGCGAAGAAGCAAATTGAACAGCAGATCGATCATCAAATTGACCACGCCTTCATCCAGCTTGGACTGATCAAGTCGGGCATTCGTCAAACTGCCGACGCCGCCAGTTCATCGCTGCAGCAAATGATCGACGAGCGCATCGATGCCGCTCTGGAAAGGCTAGGGATTGCCAGACTTGAAGATATCCAGTCGCTCACGCAGCGCCTTGAAAGGCTTGAAAAGAAAGTCTAAGAAGCTGCTTGACAATTTCAAAACGTTGTTTTTTACACCCCAAAAGGGGCACACAAGATCTGCGGGCTATCAGCCGGAACGCGCTAGCGTCCGGTTTTCG
>JANRMD010000219.1:0-9330 GCA_033761895.1 Pirellulaceae bacterium
ACTCGCCAAGCCACCAAGCCATTTTCACGACACGATCTTGATAACTTGATCAAGTCCGTACTGCCCAAAGCGGCCAGCTCCAAACCCGATCTGCATAAGTCCGCTAAAGCCGCAATCGCGCCTAAAGCTACTCCTTCGCTCACTTCTCCGGCCCCAGCTACAACATCAGCCACGGCCGTCACACGCATCGCAACATCAACTGAAGCAGTTGCAGAACGCGTTGCAGAACGTGTCGCAGAAGCAATTGAGGCAGTGTCATCCGATGTGGCAGCGATGACGGAACCCACCGTTGCAGATATTGCACTCGCCGAAAAAGCTGATGCAAGCCAGCGAGTTTCGGAAAAGCAAACGGTCGAGGAAAAGCCTACCGATAAAGTAGTTGGCAACGAGCCCGCGAATGAAAATGTCGCGCGACGTCTTCCGAGACCACCCTCTTTCGAGTCATCCGGGATTCAATCAGGTGCCATGGTCTCGACGACGTAAGTCTTCGAAACCTTTAGCACTTTCGAGATTGGAACTGGATCATGGGTAAACCCAGACCCCGCCGTGGGCTGCAAAACGTTCGCACGCAGTCTTCGCGCCGCGCTATATCAACGCTCCAGAGCCCTGAGTTGTACATCAAACTCACCTCGCTCGAAATGGAACGCTCGCGGCGTATCGTAGAACGGGATCGCTTGCTAGAACGCGTCAGAATTCTCGACGAGCGATTGCAGGAGATCGCAATCGAGCAGGATGAAATGCGATTCCGAATCGATCGCCTGCAGATTGAACCGACTGCCTACGTTAGCCTGCACTCTCAGAACAACTGCGATATCGGTTTCAAGTACTGAAAGTTCGCTGTACTGCTTTCCGCCAGTAAATCTATAGACACAATCTCGGGAAAAAAGCCATGTCGTCAACAATTGATACCGCAACCGGCCTGTACGTCTATTCGTTCTTGCGAGCACGCGACCAGCAAGCCATAAAGGATGCGAATTTGCGTGGTATCGAAGATGCCGCCGTCGATGTACTCACCTACGCCGATCTTGCAGTTGCGGTCTCACCAATCGTCGCCAAAAAGATCCGACCGCAACGCAAATTCCTGGCTGCTCACCAAGAAATCGTAACACAGTTATCGAAGAACTGGAGTGCGCTTCCGGTTGCGTTTGGTCTGATCGCCGACAATGAAGAACAGATTCAGCATATCTTAACCGCAAATCAAAGAGTTCTGTCCGAGCAGATCGATCGCGTCGAAGGCCAGGTGGAAATGTCCGTCTCGCTGCGTTGGACTGCTGAGAACGTGCCTAAGTACTTCGTAGATCGATATCCCGAACTTGCCGCTGCTCGCGACGCAATCGCAGCAGGAACCGCAAGTCGCGACGATCAAATCGAAATGGGGCGTACCTTCGAAAGACTCTTGAACAATGAACGATTGGAAAACACACAGAAGTTTCTCGATGGTCTGCGGCCAATCACTACAGAAATCGACGTTCAACCCACTCGTCAAGACGCGGAAGTCATGCGTCTGGCATGTTTGATCAAGCGTGACCGTGAAGATCAATTTAATCAAGCGATTTACCAAATCGCCACGCAGTTTAGCGATGACTTCGCGATCAGTTTCAACGGCCCCTGGCCAGCATACAGCTTCGTGAAGCTGGCGCTGTCAATGGAGTAATGCAAACATGTTCATCATCGATGACATTCTCATGTCTCCATTTAAAGGTCTGATGTTCATCGCCAAGGAAGTCGCCAAGGCAGCTGAACAGCAGGCCGAATCTGATCGCGCCAACGCTATGGCTCAGCTTTCTGCCTTGCACCTGCAATTGGAGCAAGGAGAAATCACTGAGGAGGAGTTTGACGAACGCGAAGCGGAACTGCTCGACATTCTGGACTCGCAAGGCGAGTCTGAGTAACAGGAATCAACCTTCCGGAAGGATCTGGACTATGTCGCACAACGACGAATATCTCGCGAAGAACATTTCACTCTGCGATGCTCTAGACCGCTTGCTCACCAAAGGCGTGGTCATTTACGGCGATATCAGTATCTCAGTCGCTGGCGTTGACCTCCTGTATATCGGTTTGAGAGGCTTGGTCTGCGCCATCGATTCGCTCGATGAGATCCCAGCCAGCTTGAAGACACGATCGACTGGAGCACGCCAGACCGGAGAACAGTCATGAACACGGCAGCCGTAGAACAATCGTCCACCGCTTCGCCACTCGCACAGCTCATGATGGAATCAGCCAGTGCGGCGCGACGCATCGAGCTAAACGCTGAGAATGCCGCTGCTGGCTTGGGAAAGCTGGCGGTTACGATCGTCAATTTACTGCACGAATTGTTGGAACGCCAAGCAATTCGGCGAATGGACAACGGCTCTCTATCGGAAACACAGATTGACCAGTTGGGCGAATGCTTGATGAAGCAGTCCGAGGCCATCGATAGCCTCTGCGCAGCATTTGGTATCCAACGTGAAGAACTGAATATTGATCTCGGGCCACTCGGAAACCTGCTTTAGCCCGAAATGATTAGACGAACAACTCCTTAGATCGGAACGCAAAATGAGCACCACGCGCATACCAACTGCCACCGCCTCGTCCTCCATCGCTGATATTCTCGAGAGAGTTCTCGACATGGGAGTTGTGATTGCGGGCGACATTCGTATCAAACTAGTCGATATCGAACTGCTGACGATTCAAATTCGTCTAGTTGTTTGCTCAATCGAAAAAGCCAGAGAAATCGGCATGGATTGGTGGAATGTTGCGCTCGACAAAGGCGGATCGAAAGACTCAGCATCACAATCCAATCTACCGCAAAGTTCGCTTCCGCAGGGATCCTTCGCAACCGGATCCTTCGCGCCCGGGTCTTTTGCATCCGGCGATGCCAACGAGCTGGCTATGCGTCTGGAAGCGATGGAGCGCCGGATGAAAGACATTGAGCGTGTTGGAACGAAGAACAAGTGAAAATCATGAACTTAGCAACAGCAACCGACCTGGCCCTGGAAGAGGAAACACACGCCACACAGGCAAGCGAGAGTTTCGCTGCCGATGTGACAGGTCTCTCTAACCTTATCGCCGATTGCGTGCGCTCGACGGATTGTTTCTTAAGTGATCCGATCAACCGAGGTAAAGCTGGCCGATTTCGAATCAGTGGTATTACCGTCGGATTGCTCGCGTTGAATGTCTCGCTGACCATCGTTCTCAACATGTCCATGCTGAACGCTGGCGCTACCGTCGTTCAACTGCTGATCGGTAACGCAGGCCTAATGGTGTTACATTTGCTGGCGAGCATCTGCATAGCATCAGACCTTGCGCGAGGCAAAACGCACTTCTTGAACGAGCGGACCCACTTGGCAAGGCAGTTTCATGAACTCTCCGACCAATTGACGGACATCGTCCAAGAGCGCCAAAAGTGGGTTGATGCCTTGAATCGATGCAAGTGGAGCATGGATGCGGAACGCCTCAAAGTACAACTGGCAACTCAGGAACTTCAATCCCTCGAAGACAAACTCGTTTCCGTTAACGCACTTATCGATGAAAACCAAAAGCAACTCGTCACGCTTCAATCCCAGCAAGCCACCGCCAAGCTTGAACTGCAAAAATCGATCGCAGACAAAGAAGCCGCCCTCGTTGAGCGCAGCCAACTGCAAACGGACAGCGAGCGGCTAAGGCACGCAGTCACCGAACTAAACGCAGAAATCGAGCAGGCTCAAGCCACAAAACAAGCCAGACAAGCTGAGATCGCAAGCATTGAAGTAGATTTCCAAGCACTGGTGACCAAGCGAACTGCAAAGGACGACGAATTAGCCACGCTACAACTCGAGTTGGAATCCGCCAGCGATAAGCTCGCCGCTCAGGAGGCGCAACAACTAAGTTCTCTGGCTGAGTTCGAATCCAAGATTGCTCAGCTTACTTCCCAGCGATCGGATCTTGATGCTGCAATTCAGGCATCAACACAGACCTACGACGATTTGCAAGCCACCATCAAACAAGCTCAGGTGCAGCTCGCTTCGACAAGTGCCGAACACAAGCAACTGCTCTCAGAGATCGAAACGACGGTCGCTGCCGCCGACGCAACACTGCTAACCCAACAGCAGCAAATTGCGGAGAGGCAGTCCACTTTGGACGCAATGGCCGAGTCACGTTCTGCAATCGAAGCAGAGCTTGCAAAGGCACGTGACCTTCTCAAGGATTTGAATACAAAAGCCGAATATGCCCAACTTTGCAACGTACAACTTGTAAATGAATCGATCACCTTAGAGCTAAAGGGCAATCAGGTCCGCGAATCGATCGCAGGCGCGGAAGCTGAACTAGAGCGTATTCAAAGTCTGATTGAAGAAGGTAGCGCTACACTCCAGACCTTGTACGCCGAAGAAGTTGCGACAAAATCGCGAATCGCAGACTTGGCCCAAACAGTGGATGCGCAAGCCGCGCTTGAGATTCTGGCGGAAGAAAAAACACATCTCGAACTTCAAATATCGCAGGGACGAGAAGACTTACAGCAAATCGCTACGCAAAGAGAGCTCGCAATCCAGAAAAATCTTCAACTGGCCAACGAGGCTAGCGACCATGAAGTGAAAACCAATCAGCACCGCGAAATGCTGACGCAGGTCGAAGCCGAATTGGAGAGCATGCAATGCGAACTGGCCAAACGCAAGTCCGCGCTCGCCGCGTTGCAGTCCGAGGAACTCAAACTTGAGCTGCGCGTCGCGAATTTGTTAACTCAAGCTGGCAAGTTTGATTGCTTGGCAGTGGCAACCAGCGAGACCTACTCTTTTGCTCAAGAGCAGCAACGCACTGAGCAAGCGATATGTGTGGCTGCGTTGCAAGATCAAAAAGCACAGCTCGAAACAAGCATGCGTGAGCTTCAGATCCAACTCGAATCTGAAAAAGCGACAGCCGAGAAACTCACCGAAGAGGCATCAAAGATACATGCCGACGCAGCTAAGTCGATTGAAGACGCCGAACGACGAGTCGAAATGCTAACCGAAAAAGCCGACACGTTAGCAGAGCAAGTTCAAGCTCGTTCAAGCGAACTATTCGCTATTAAGCAGGAAATGATCGACTTGCGAGCCGAAGTTCGTGACCTTGAAGCGACTAACCTTGAGCTTAAGGAGGTCGAACAGGAACTCGAGGGACTGAAGACTCAACTTGCAGACCACCGCGCGCAAACGACTGCCGTCTCGGCACAGATAGCCGAAGCCGAAGCACTCTACCAAACTCGCCAGCAGGCCGCCGATGCCATCCGAGAACAGATCACTACCCTTGAAGGTCAACTGCAACTCGCGACGGGTCGCTTCGATTCCCACACGCGAGCCGTTGAGCAACTTCAAATCGAGCAAGATGCATTGGTCTCACAGAACCAAGAGTTGTCCGAGCAGAAAGCCGACCTCGAGTTTGCGATTCTTCAATCTCGCAATACAAAGCAAGAAACCACACATGAACTCGAAGAACTCCGCGAGCTCGCGAAGAGCCAACGCGAACAAATCAGCCAGCTTGAGTCGGAAAGGTCCGCGATCGAATGCGATGTCGCCGATTTGACCTCGTCCCTACAACTTCTGCTGGCCGAACGCAACCAATTGCAGAGCGAAGCTGATCAACTTCAGGATTTAATCGCGCAACGCAGTGGGCTGGAAGAAGAAATCGAGAATCTGTCCGCCAATATCGATTCACTTAAGCAGCAACAGGCAGCAGCCATCGAATTGATTTCTCTGCATGAAAAAGCGGCTCAAGAGCAAGCGCAGCAAGTTAGCACCTTGCAAGGTGAGCTAACGGAACTCGAACAACAACAGGCTGACCTGATTGCCGCTAACGCCCAGTCTTCGCAGGAACTAGCGACCACACTGCAGGCACAGCATAGCGCGGCCGAGCAATATAACGCGACCACACAAGAGACAGAGACGCTGAAAAGCAGTTTAAGTGCCTTGAGATCGCAAGTGGACCTGCTCAACAAACAGCATGCCAGTGCAACGGCAACTCTCCAGAGAGCCATTGATGAAGTAAACGACGCACAGGCTGTCGCCAAACAGTGGGCCACGTACATTGATTCGCTGAAAGTCGAAGTCGAATCGCAACGCAAGGTCCAGAGCGAGGTGCAGCGTTCGGTAGTCGCCTTACGCGAAAGCGAGTCACAAGCGATGATCGATATGGAACGAGCAACTCGCGAAGTACAATCCTTGCTCGAACAACAAGCTTACCTCAAGACCAGCAATCAGCGTGAGGAGCTTGCATTGAGTGCGGCTCAGCAGGCCAACCAGGAGCTGCACGAGCAACGTGAGGAACTTCGAAACGAATTGCTAGACATTCAAAAAATGCTAGCCGAAGTGACAAGCCAGCTAACGTTTACAAACGCGGAATTACAAAAAGCTGAAGCAAACGTTGAAATGGTGATAAACAATCAGGCCGAGCTCGAGAATCAAATCCTCGAGCGACAGGCCACGCTAGAGCGACTGGTGTCCGACCACCAAAGCCATCAGAGTCGTGTGCAAGAGCTTGGGGACGAACAGCAGTTCTTGGAAAACACTCTATGCGGTTTGAACAAACAGGTCACGCTGGCGGAATCGGTGATCGCATCGCTCGAAACTCGCAAGCACGATTTCGAACTAGAGCTGCGGGAGCAAGAAAACTCGATAGCAATTGCGGGTGAGCAGCTCGCCGCCATCAAATCCGAAGTTGCCAGACTGAAGGTCGAAACCGCCGCATTGCAGTCGATGGAGCTGGAGCTGGCCAAGATTGAGTCTGAGTGCCATGAGCGAACGAGAACTCTGAACGCTTTGTGCGAAGAGTCCGCTCTGGAGCAGTCGCGGCTAAACGAACTGAAAGCACAAATCCCGGCTGCGCAGCAGATGTTGGATGAGTTGCTTAATCAAAAAACGATATCTGAAGCCGCACATGCACAGCTGGAAAATGACATCTATTCGATGAAGCAGGCACTTGCCCAAGCCGGCGAGGAATTGCTGGACCAAATCAACGCGAAGGAAACTGTCACCAAGTTGATTGCGGATTTCAATCTAGAGATTCAACGCTTTGGCGTAGAGAAGGCAGCCGTAGAGCATGAGATCAATCAGCTCTCCGAACAATTGCATTCCAAGTTAGTTGCGTTGCAAGGGACCGAAGACAAGATCTCGAGTGCTGAGGCAAAAGCGCTCGACCTGTGGTCTACGATATCGGAACTTCAGGCTCTGCGCACTGAGCTTGACAACACCCTCTGCGCAAAGCGAGACGCAATCGCCCAAGCAAATACAGAGATCAGCACGTTTGATGAATTGCGTAATGAGAGGCTATCCGAATGCGCCTCCATCGAGATGGAAATTGCAGGGCTTAAGACTCACTTGCGGGAGTATCAAGAATCGAAGCGAGTACTCGACCAAGAGATTTCAGTTCTGACCGCTGAAGTACAGCGAATGCAAGCTGAAGCGGAATGTGCAACTGCGGAGTTAGAATCGATTGCCTTGAAGATTCCTGAAAACGCTACAAATGAGAGCGAATTGTACGCGGGCGAAATGCAGAATATGTCCTCTGTAGCCATCGTTCCGCAAGCTGCAGTTCAAGAGACTATCGTCCAAGAGATCGTTGATCCGGTGCAGAGCGAAAGTGAAGTGGACAGCGCTGCTGCGTACAAGCCGATTAAGCCTGCTTCAAGTCCTTCACAAGAAGAAGACATTTGGAGTTCGTTAGGGGAGATAGCGCGCATGGGAAGAATCGTCCGAAGCGAAGCAGCACGCAGTACCGACGTCCCAATGTCTTCCGTGCCGATGCATGCGGAAACTGGTCCTGAATCTGAGAAATTAGCCGCAGACGAGTGGGAGTTGGTATTTACACCGAAAAACAACTATCAGCGAGCCTAATCGCACACTGAACATACAGACGTCTCTGGTGAGTGCAAAATGTGCAAAATGCGGTGATTCGTTGAGCATAACGGGCTTATATAGCAAAAAAATGCAAAGCTTCGATGTTCGGACGACCCCTCAACCGCCATTTCGCTGTCCCGTTTCAGAACCCAATTCGAGTTTTTGAGAATGGTGGCGGAGCAGCGATCAAAGCACTTAGGAGCAAAAAGTGAAAGTACTAGTAGCGGACGACTCAGGCGTAATGCGAAAAGTAATCGTGCGATCCTTGCACGCGATTGGCGTAGACGAGTGCTTCGAAGCTTGCGATGGCCAAGAAGCCCTCAACCTATTTCAACGCTATGATTTTGACCTATTGATCACAGATTGGAATATGCCTGAAAAGAGTGGCCTTGAGTTGGTGACGGAAGTTAGGGCGACGGGTTCGACTGTTCCAATTCTGATGGTAACTACGGAATCACAGAAGAAGCAAGTTGTAACAGCGATACAAGCTGGAGTTACGGACTACCTGACAAAACCATTTGAAAACGACTTACTGCTCTCAAAACTAGAGAAGTACGTTGACATGTAGTCGTGCCTGGCACATCAATTCCATTGCGAGAGTATTCATGCTGAAATCACCAACTCGAACTGCTATGAGCAGCGAGTACATGCCGCACTTTGTCGAAGGCACCAAAGCGATATTCCATACAATCCTAGGGTGGGATATCAAGATGAGCAGTCGCGAACATGGAAAGGAATTTCGATCAGGACATGACGTGAGTGGCATCATTTCGTTTTCAGGCGAAGTTCAGGGAATGATCGTGCTGAGCATTGACAAGCAAGTTGGCTTTGAAGCCACCAAAGCCTTCACTGGCGAATGGCCTGCTACGATCAATAACGACGTGCGAGACATGGTCGCAGAGCTCGCCAACATGATCGCGGGCCGCGCCAAAGAACTCATCAACATCGAAGAGATTGCACTCGGATTACCCACCAGCGTCAGCGGAACGGATCACGTTGTCTCGTTCAATCCTGTCGCCGAAGTGGAGTCCGTGAGATTCCGCAGTCCTGGTGGCAACATCAGCATCCAAATCGCAATGCAACGCTAGTGAAGCGTCAAGCTTAAATATTAGGATTAGCCGCCATGCGCTAGCACCGGTTCCCGCGCCGAAAACCGGACACGAGCGCGTTCCGGCTGATGTTACAACCCCTAAAATTAAGCTGTGACGCTCCAGTGCTCTGGTAGCGGAAGCCGTCAAGGCTTTCGAGGGCCCCGGTAGCCGCCGCTGCCAAGCCGCCAAGCGGCGGTTAGTCACCGCGCATCGTGTCCACCGTCTGGCGACGGTGGCTACTCGAAATGCTTGACGCATGCCGCTACCAGAATCTAGACAAATGCTGGGTCGAATCGGCTAAGCTTGATAGGCAGGGAAATCGGTGTAGCCATCTTTGCCAGCCGGGGTGTACCAAGTTGGCACAGGGGCTTCGGCGGCTATAGGCCAACCGTTTCGAAAGCGTTCGACCAAGTCGG
>JANRMD010000220.1:0-11210 GCA_033761895.1 Pirellulaceae bacterium
TTGATCGAGTGAACGCGGTCGCTGTGACTGTGGATTTTCAGCATCCAGGACATCCCAACGTGGAAATCAATGTGACGGCCGAACATGCCCCTGAATTTGTGGCATCGTCGGACTCAGTAACCGTCCTCAGCGCGTTGGATGCCACGATCGCCAAGATCGAGCAGCAATTGCGTAAGCACAAAGAGAAAATCACCGGCCACAAGGCCGCTGGAATCAAACACATTCCACCTGCGGATTCCGATGAATAACGCTGGTGTCTGGAAAGGGTATTCGTAGTATGAAGTTCTCAGATTTTGTCAGCGGCAAGGCCATCCGCGCCGATCTACGTTCGACCGATAAGACGAGCGTGATTGCGGAGTTGGTCGAGTCGCTGTTGAGTGCCGGCGAAATCAAAGCGGCTGACAAAGACGATATTGTCAAAGCAATTTTGAAGCGCGAAGAGTTAGGCAGCACGGGCATTGGTCGAGGTATTGCCGTACCTCACACGAAGCACCCTAGCGTCAATAAGTTGATTGGAACCGTGGGGGTTAGCACCAACGGTGTCGAGTTCGAAAGCCTAGACGGTGAGAAGGTGCAGTTATTCTTCTTGCTCGTCTCGCCCCCTGATCGCCCCGGCGATCACTTGCGCGCACTCGAAAATATTTCACGACAGTTACGAGATGAAACATTCTGCCGCTTCCTCAAGCAAAGCAAGACGTCTGATGACATTCTTCAATTGCTCAATGAAGCGGATAGTAGTCAGTTTGGTTCGTAGATAGAGATGGATTTTGCGTCCCGTTCGGAAGCGTCAAAGAGCGGTTACCCAAAGGTTTTTTCAGAATTTCGCAGATAGAAAATGGAATGCCAGCCACAGTTCAAAGAACTGTAATTGTTAGCAACGAGCAGGGTTTGCATATGCGCCCTGCCGACTTGCTCGTGCGCGCTGCAGGCCGCTTTCAAAGCCAAATCGAAATCGAAAAAGATGGGCACACAGTGGATTGCAAGAGCATCATGGGGATTCTTACCCTCGGTGCCGCGCAAGGCGTGTCATTAACACTGAGTGCCACCGGGGTAGACGCTGAAGAAGCACTGCAGTGCTTGGCCGAACTGTTCGCTGATGGATTCAATGAGTCCGATTCAGAAGTCGCATAACTTGGCATAGATAAACTTGGCATAGACAAGTTGAATCCGCTGTGCCTCGGATGTGTGACCGCTGGGTCGTTTACAATTCAATACAAGACATTATGTACGTAACTCAATTCGCATTTTCCGTTGTCGGTCGATCGGTGCCCACCAGGCACCGCATTCGCCTGGGGTCACGCGACTGTGAAACTGAGTTAGTAGTAGCCCCCCTATGCTTGAACTGCAAGGTATTGCGGTCTCACCAGGAGTTGCCATCGGAAAGGTTTTGATCCTAGACCAAGAAGGTTATCGGATCACTCGCTCTCAGATAGATTCCTCAGACCGAAACAATGAAGTGCAACGATTGCGTCAAGCGATCGATGAAGCTTCGTCGCGTTTAGACGAGCATCGTCAGCGTTCTGCTGAGAAACTGGGCAAAAAAGTTGGGGCAATCTTCTCGGCTCATCAACAAATGCTCCTCGACCCTAGCCTGCATGCAGAGTGGCTGCGGTTGATCGAAGACGAATGTTACAGCGCCGAATATGCCATCTCCTCAGTGCTCAACCGCTACGCTCAAGCCTTCCGCAATATGGGCTCGGGGATGATGAGCGAAAGAGCCGCCGATATTCGCGATGTCGAACGCACGCTGCTGGAAGCCCTCGGTGGTCACCCAACGCAGGACAGCGGTGGCGACGGTCAATCCGTCCTGGCCAGCCACGATCTAACACCCAGTGAAACCGCCAAGCTAGATCGTGAAAAAATCCTCGGCTTCTGCACCGAAGTTGGCGGCCCTGGTGGTCATACCGCGATTGTCGCGCGCGGTCTAGAAATCCCTGCTGTTGTCGGACTAGGCGCGTTCCTACATCGCATTGCCAACGCCGCCGACGTAATCGTTGACGGCTTTCGCGGTCGAGTCATTTTGCAGCCCACCGAAGAGGTGCTCGCCCGTTACCGTGAACGCATGGAAGTCCGCGCGACTCGCACCACCAAGCTGAGCGAACTGCGCGATCTGCCTGCCCAGACGCTCGACGGCACACATGTCAGCCTTATGGCCAACATTGAATTCCCTTACGAAGTGGAGGCCTGCTTGGCTCGCGGCGCCGAGGGGGTTGGACTCTATCGCACCGAGTTCCTCTATCTTGGATCTGTGAAAGAACCAACTGAAGAGCAACACTTCGAAGCCTACCATCAAGTGGTCAGCGCCATGGGGGGCAAGCCCGTTGTGATGCGCACACTCGATTTGGGTGCGGACAAAATGGGACAGTCGCCACAATCAGATCGTGAAAACAATCCTTTCTTGGGACTGCGCAGCATTCGTTTGTCGCTGCGAAATCCTCAAATGTTTCGGACCCAATTGCGAGCCATGTTGCGAGCCGCTTCGGCGGGTGATTTGAGAATCATGTTTCCGATGATCACCACACTGCACGAACTGCGAACGGCCAGAATGGTTTTGCGTCAAGTCATCGATGACTTGCAAGAAGAGAATATTCCCGTGCCAGCCAAAGTGTCGGTGGGCATGATGGTTGAAGTGCCTGCAGCGGTGTTGATGTTGGATCACCTATTGCCAGAAGTGGACTTCATTAGCATCGGCACCAACGACTTGATTCAATACACGTTAGCCGTCGACCGAACCAACGAGTACGTGGCAGATCTATACACCGGCTTGGACCCCTCGGTTCTCAGACTGATTAAGCAGTCCGTAGACCAGGCAGCGAAGTACGGTGTGGATGTGAGCGTCTGTGGGGAAATGAGCTCCACGCCGCTGTGCGCGTTGCTGCTCGTGGGCTTTGGCGTACGCACCCTTTCGGCGCCGCCGTCGGCGTTGCCTTTAGTCAAGCAAGCCCTGCGCAACGTGACGCTGGCAGACTGCCAGGCGATGGCCCATCGCTCGCTTGAATTCGGTACCGCTCGCGAAGTTGATGCGTACTTGCAAGGGCGTTTTGCCCAGTTGCTTCCTGAAATGGCGATAGGAGCCTAGGTGCAATGAGCAAAACACGCATGCGAATTCGATTCACCAAAGCGGGCGATCTGCGTTGGATTAGCCATCGCGATTTGGCGCGTGTGTGGGAACGCTTACTGCGCCGGGCGGGCCTGCAGTTAGCGTTCAGCGAAGGTTTCAACCCGAAACCTCGCATAAGTTTCCCGACCGCATTGGCGCTCGGGATCGAAGCGTTAGATGAAGTGGTTGAGTTAGAGATAGTGGGTGAATTTGATCTGGCTGCGATTGAAGCCAGTATCGTTGAACAGTTGCCAGAAGGTATGAAGTTGTTGGAAATACGACCGCTCGAAGCGGGGCTTGGCAAAGCTCGCTTTATTGCGGCGACTTACCGCGCGTTGTTGCCAACCGACTTGGTTGAAGCAACGACGCTAGCGGCTGAGCAGTTACGACAGCGTGAAACGATCGAGATCGAGCGCGATCAGAAAACGATCGTTTGTAGCACGCAAGATCCGCACTTCGATGTGCGGGTTGAAGACGGTTATTTGGTTTTTTCACTGCCCGCAATCGCGCAGGGCTCAATTAGGCCTTTGGAATTGTTGACATGTTTGGGGCTTTCTAAATTGCTTGAAGACGGGACGCTGCTACAACGCACCGCAGTGTTATTAGACGAACCGCACCTTTCGAACTCGGTGTCTGGCGTTTCTTCCCCTTCTGCACCTACCGCCCCTGAAGCAACAGATCTAGGCGAGAATTTTTAGTCATGAAAGATAACTATGCGAAAAGAAATGTTGATCAACGTCTCCCAGCCCGAGGAGTGCCGCATCGCAATTCTCGAAGACGGCTCGCTGGAGGAACTCTACACAGAAAGAGCTAGTCAGAACAACTACGCCGGCAACATCTACAAAGGTCGCATCGTTAACCTCGAACCAAGCATTCAAGCTGCGTTCGTGGATTTCGGTGTTGGACGCAACGGATTCCTGCACATCAGTGACGTCGAAGCTCAGTACTTCCGTCAGGCGGGTTATGATCCAGCCGAAATCATGGACGGTCCCCCTGGCCATGATTTGGACGATGATGACAACGAGGAAGAAGAGCAGCCTCGTCGACGACCAAACAATCGCATGAGCTCCCGACCGCGGTTCAAGCCACCGATTCAAGAAATCTTCCGCCGCGGCGATGAAGTGCTTGTACAGGTCATCAAGGAAGGCATCGGCTCCAAAGGCCCAACCCTTTCAACCTATATCAGCATCCCCGGTCGCTATTTGGTGTTGATGCCCGCTCTCGGCCGCGTCGGCGTTAGTCGCAAAATCGAAGACGAACAACAGCGTCGTGTTCTGCGTCAAACCCTACTCGAACTCAATCCACCGAAAGGCCTCGGCTTCATCGTTCGCACCGCTGGTCAAGAACGCACCCGCCGCGAACTTTCACGCGATATGGCTTATCTCGTTCGCCTCTGGAAAGTGCTTGTGAAGCGAGTTAAGAACACTCCGTCGCCGGCAAACATCTACGAAGAAAGCGACATGATCATTCGCACCATTCGCGATATCTTCAGCGAAGATATCGATACGATTTTGGTCGATGATGCAGAAGCGTTCGAACGCGCGAAAGAGTTCCTGCAACTGGTGATGCCAAGGTATGTAAATCGCCTGAAACTCTACGACAGTCGCGAGCCACTGTTCTACAAATACAACCTCGAACGCGAGATCGCACGCATCCAGCAACGTGTCGTGCCGCTCAAGGGAGGCGGATCAATCGTCATCGATTCAACGGAAGCACTGGTGGCTATCGACGTTAACAGCGGCAATTTCCGCTCCGACGATTCCGCTGAAGACAACGCTTTCAAACTCAATATGAATGCCTCCAAGGAAATCGCTCGCCAGTTGCGACTGCGCGACTTGGGTGGCGTGATCGTCAATGACTTCATCGACATGCGCCATGAAACCCATCGACGCAAGGTCGAACGTTCGCTGCGCGATGCTATGGAACGTGATCGCGCTCGCACCAAGATCTTGCGCACTAGCCCCTTCGGCTTGATCGAAATGACTCGCCAGCGCATCCGCCCCAGCCTCAAGCGCAGCGTCTATGAAGACTGCCCATGCTGCCAAGGTCGCGCAGTGGTCAAGACTGGTGAAAGCATGGCCATCGAAGTCGTGCGTGTGATGATGATGGCTTGCCAACAACCTCGAGCCGCCCGAATCACCATCCGCGTCAACGACAAAGTTGCAGCCTTCCTCAATAATCGCAAGCGTAAAGCGATTATGCAGATGGAAGAGTCCTCGAACGTGACGGTGCAAATTCTGGGCAGCGAGACTCTGTTCCCAGAGCACTTTGAATGTGATCTGCGAGATGCGGAAGGCAACCTGATTCCACTGCCATTCCTCGAGCAGACGTGATCTCCACACAGCTTTGAAGTTAACAAAAAACGGACGCCTGGTTCAGGCGTCCGTTCTTTTTTTGATTGTTGCTAGCGGAAGCCGTCAAGGCTTTCGACGGCCATCGCATTACTTTCGAATGCTTGAAGGGTTAGCGGCGGCTGCCAGAGCAAAAACCGGGGCTAACGCCCATCGGTTAATCCCGCAGATTTACTCTGCGGATCGTTCGGTTTCTCACTAACTTGAGACGCGGTGACGAATGGCTACGGGGGCTGAGGTTGTTAGCAGCCTACGCTTCGACGAGTCGCAACATCCCGGCCGGCTGGTCACCGAAATGCTTGACGCATTCCGCTACGAGCTTATTTTTGACCGTCGACCAATTTCACTTCAGGTTGAAAGTAGGGATTGTCGATCACCAGCGGCTTCACCACAACTGGCGATGGTGCAGGCGCATTTACCGGTGCTGGAACTGGGTCGGGTTGAACCGCAGGTGCTGGTGCTGGCAGGGTGGCCGGAGCCATCGGCATGATCACGTACGGATTGTTGACCGTCAGAGATCGCTCAACGTGGCGAGCCGGCGCATAACTGGCCGTTGGTTGCAACTGCGAAGGAGCCGCAAATGGACTATCGCCGTAAGGACGAGTGTAACGGGCTCCGTAGTAAACTGGTGGATGCAACGCGAAGTAAGGAGGAGCTGGAACGTACGGTTGGATGCCATAGTTGTAGTAACCACCGAATCCACCATAACCGAAACCAACGCCGCATTGTGCGGATGCTTGGCCGGCGGTTGAGACGAGGGCAATCGCGCACAAAATGGCCGTCAAGTAGATCTTCATGTTGAGCCTTGCTTTGGAGAACAAATTCGTCAGTATCCCTTCGCGACTTCGCATGCAGTCCTTTAAACTCACGCTAATTGGTGGCCGCAGAACTTCAAGCGTGTGAGCCGGTCCAGCCCAACTCTCAGAGCAAAAATGTAGAAAGATTCCGGTTGTAACGATTATTAACCTCACTGAAGCCCTAAAAACCGAAGCCCAGCGGTTGGGATTTGTTCTGGCCGGAGTAACCCCAGCCGCCGAACCTGCGCGAATTCGAGCCTTCCAGGCTTGGCTAGAAAATGGCTACGCGGGGCAGATGCAATATCTCGAAAAACGAGCATCCGCGTACAGCCACCCGGTTCATGTCCTCGAAGGTTGCCGATCGCTGCTGATGTTGGCGTTGCCGTATCGAACGGTTGAACCTACTGAGTTAAACGACGCATGCGGAGAGGTGGCCCGTTATGCGCTCGGCGAGTTGGATTACCACGATGTGATTCACGAGCGCCTGAAGCAACTCAAGAGCTGGCTCGAACAGCATTCGCCGGGTGCGTTGGTGCGCGGTGTTGTGGACACTGCCCCTCTGCTTGAACGCGAATTCGCGGAAGCGGCTGGGCTGGGCTGGGTCGGCAAAAACACGCTGCTGCTCAATCGGACTTGGGGTAGTTACTTTTTCCTTGCCGCGTTGCTGACCGACGTGACGCTTGAGGTCGATCCGCCTCAAGAAAAGGGCTACTGCGGTACCTGCACCGCTTGCCTGGATGCTTGCCCCACAGACGCCTTTGTTGGCCCCTACGTTTTGGATGCGACACGTTGTTTAAGTTACTTGACGATCGAGCATCGAGGACCGGTAGACGACAAGCTAGCCGAACATTTCGATCAGTGGATCTTTGGCTGTGATATCTGCCAAGAAGTTTGCCCTTGGAATCGCAAAGCCAAGCTCAGCGAGGAAGCGGTCTTCGCGCCGCGAGCGGATCTTGTCGAGTTGAACATTGAAGAACTGCTTGCGCTTGACGAAGCGGGTTTTCGCGAACGCTTTCGGCAGACCCCCATGTGGCGCACGAAGCGCCGCGGAATGTTGCGGAATGCCATTCTGATCGCCGTCAGCAAGCGCATGGTAAACCTATTGCCACGAATTGCTGCCTTGGAGCACGACGAAGAACCCATCGTTCGCCAAGTCGCGCAGTGGGCAGCAACTCGCATCCGCGACTGAGCTGCACAACCGGAGCAGTTGCTGCCTGCCTATTCCGTTTGTACTTCGATCGTAAGCGGTTTGTCCACATTAGGTTTTTGGGTAGCGGAATGCGTCAAGCATGTCGAGACTACCGCGGCGCCCCTCAAAAGCCTTGACGGCTTGTTGATTATCGCGCGACGGGCAGTGTGAGCCGACGGCGCTAGGGGCTTGATTTAGTGAGCCGACGGCGCTAGCCGCGGGTGACCGAAGGACCAATCGTTCATCACCCATAATCCTGGCAATGCAGAATAACCACCAGTTCAGCTTGCACTGGAACGAGCCAAATCCATGCACGCTCCAAACTTCGAGACCCGCGGCTAGCGCCAACGGCTCACATAATCAACGGGCCGCTAGTGCCTACGGCTCACATAATCAACAAGCCCTTTGACAGCTTCCGCTACCTCACTAAATCGAAGGTATCGAAATAGCTCACCAACCCGCTTATGCCAATCACGCAACCCCGAATCGATGCACGGTGGTTTGCTCAAACTGCTCGCCAGGGTTTAAACGCGTGGTAGGAAAGGAAGGCTTGTTGGGGGCGTCTGGGTAATGCTGCGTCTCCAGACAAAATCCAGCATGCTGAACGAACTCACCGTCGAGATGATTGCCGGTATACAGCTGCATCCCAGGTTGCGTCGTAAGTACTTCCATCGTCCGGCCGCTCTTCGGGTCTATCGCTAGACCTGCACGCCGCAACTGCCCCGCTTGGCCGTCGACAACGTAGCAATGATCGTAACCCTTGGTAGCGGGCAGATGCGAGATACGTTCGCCAATGGCCCGCGGTTGCCGAAAATCAAGTGGTGTCCCAGCTACTTCGGACAACTGGCCTGTTGGAATCAACGTATCGTCGACCGCCAAGAATCGCTCACAATTCAACTGCAGCTGGTGGTTGAGGACGTTTCCAGATTGAACACCGCCAAGATTCCAATAAGCGTGATTGGTCAAGTTCACTACGGTGGGCGCATCCGTGGTCGCACGGAACACAAAGGTCAACTCGTTCTGATCGTTCCAAAGGTACTCGGCGACGACGTCGAGATTACCCGGATAACCTTCTTGGCCATCTGGGCTGCGCAGATGAAAACGGATACCAAACGAGTCGCCCGTTTGAATTTCGCTGCTACACCAGAACAGTTTGTCGAAGCCGACGATTCCGCCATGCAGATGATTCGGACCATTGTTGATCGCCAGCTTGTAGGTTTTGCCTTCGAGCTGAAATTGGCCGCCAGCGATCCGATTGCAAAAGCGACCGACCGTCGAGCCGAAGTAAGGATGACGCGAGAGATACCCATCGAGCGACGAATAACCGAGATTTACGTTCGCACGTTGTCCAGCGCGATCAGGAACGTTGACGCTGACCAGAATGGCGCCGTAATCACTGACGGAGATGCTGTTGCCGGAGTTATTGGTGAGCGTAATGAGTGAGATTTTCTGGCCATCGGCTGTCTTGCCAAAATCAGATCGCTGCAAGTTCATGGAGGGACTTTCCGGAAATTGGATTGGACGGGTGAACTTTAGGGTTCTATCTTGCGGACTTACAGCAGCCATTGTGGCCAGTTTTGCCCTTTCGCCAAGCCGACCTGGGTCATGAGGTCAGCCCAACAAAAGCCGTCGCTTTGAGCAGGAAAAAACCCAACCACACAAGTGCGCCGCCACCTCCTTCGGAGTGGTTTTTGGTCCTTTTGTGTCTAAGTGGTTAAAATTCAGCAACAACAATTTGGGGCCGGCAACGATCCAGTAGCAGGCTCCTGAAAAACTACCCGATGCGTCAGAGAGAGAACACTTTTGACGTTGTGAGTTTCAGGTTTTCGCAACCCGAAGCGTTAGCGAGGGACCGAGTTACGGCGTCGACTGGACGATGCAGAGATGTACCTTGCTAACGCTTCGGGTTATGAAAAACCAAGCCAAACGTCGTCCGGATCGCTTCAAAGCAACAAAAGATCGTGGAAGTCGATTTTCAGCAGCCTGTTAGGGAGCGCCCATAAACCTAGACGAACACTATGACAGCCGCGAACGTGTGTGACCCTTTAGAAGCTTTTCCTCAGCATCAGGCTTGGCTGCGCACCACGCTGCTTTCCCGCTTGGGCTGCGTGCACGAAGTTGAAGAGGTAATGCAAGAAGTGGCCATAGCGGCGGCTAATCAGTCGGCGAAACGCGAGCCGGTTGAGCGCGTTGCACCTTGGTTGTACCGGGTCGCCCTACGGCAGATGATGCTCTTTCGACGCAAAGCCGGTCGGCGCAAACGTTTGATCGAAAACGCCGCCAAATTGTCGCCCGAAACGGATTCAGTCAGTCGCACGCGCGAGCCGCTGGATTGGCTCATCAGTTTAGAACGTCAAAAGGAAGTTCAGACGGCGATGAGTGGCATGCCGGAACGTGATCGCCAACTGTTGATGTTGAAGTATGTGGATGGATTGTCTTACGGAGAAATCGCGCAACGGATTGGTGTAACGGCGAGTTCAGTGCAGTCGCGACTGCATCGCGCGCGTGCGTTACTGCGAGAGAAGTTGTTAGGTTCTGAGTGATCGCAATTGTTGTTAGAGGTTGTGATGAAAGATAGTCGGCCCAAAATCGATGAACTGACAATCGATGAACTCGTTTCTGGTCAATTGACAGGTGATCGGTATCGCGCCGTGCTGCGAGCGCTCGATGCAGAGCCCGCGAAGTGGCGGGATTGTGCCTTGGCATTCCTTGAAGAGCAGGCCCTTCGCAATGAATTGAGAGCGTTGGCCCAAGGTACGATTGACTGGTCGGGAGAAACCACTGCAGAGTCTTGCGAGAGTTCTCGTAGCGAAAACACGCGCACCGTTAACGCCAGCACTCATAACGCCAATGCAGTTGAAGTGGAGACGCAACCCGATTCGACAAGCAAGCCAATCACATTGCCACCTACTGGTCAGGTGCATGCGAGCCTCAAGAGCTTTTTGTCGATGGCGGCTTTGATACTAGTCAGCTTCACCGTGGGCTGGTTGGGATCGGAGGTTGTTGCAGAACGCCAACTAACCGTCGATGCCGGAGCTAATTCCATCGTTCAAACGCCAACTCGAAGTCCATCCGAAGCGAACTCTCTTACTCGCCCCAAAATGGACACTCAATTTGTAGTTGATCATCCCGGCGCTCTTGATCGTGGCATACCAAGCCCTATCCGCGAGCTTGAACGCAACGGTCGCATTAGCGTCAAGACTTTTGACATGCTTGTTCCCGCCACCCTCAATGACGGAACGCCAGCTTTAGTACCAGTTCAAGAAATGGTTTTGAGTCGCGGTAGGATCGAATCGTATTAGTGGATTGTCCACATTAGATTTTTGGGTTAGGCACATTAACCGATGTGCGTTAGCACCGGTTTCGGCAATGTGAAAACCGCAGCTAACGCCGTGCGGTTAATAGCACTCGAGTGCGATCAACCCAAAAATCTAATCTGGACGGGCACTAGTGTTCTGTCCACATTAGATTTTGAGGTTAGGCACATTAACCGATGTGCGTTAGCACCGGTTTCAGCAATGTGAAAACCGCGGCTAACGCCGTGCGGTTAATAGCACTCGAGTGCGATCAGCCCAAAAATCTAATCTGGACAGAGCGCTAGTGGATTGTCACAGCTTAATTTTAGGGTTTGCAATATCAGCCGGAACGCGCTAGCGTCCGGTTTTCGTCGCGGCAACCGGTGCTAGCGCACTGCGGCTAATCCTAATATTTAAGTTTGACGCTCCACTAGGTCTCGCGGTCAGGCTTGTCTCTGTTCAACGGATGAGGGCTCG
>JANRMD010000221.1:0-6688 GCA_033761895.1 Pirellulaceae bacterium
GCTTGGTATTCGTCTGGCTAATTCTCTCAATCAGATGGCTGCGAACACTGTCGCCAGGAGTAATTACAGGCTCGCCGGAATCCCCACCTCGCAGCGCACCGACGATCGAATCCAATCGCAACTTGGATTCCTGGACGTCCGGACCATGGCAATCGATGCAATGCTCCTTGAGAATTGGTAGGACGTCGGTATTGAAACTTACGTCCGCATAAGCTTGGGACGTGAGTGCCGCCAACAAGCAAACGCATGCGACGTTGACACGAGCGATCATAGGCGGGATTCCGTGGGATGGGACCATCAGTCCCGTCTTTGGCTGACGATACACGAGGCAGGATCCACGAGAAAGGGTCGTAGGATGCTATTGATTATAGCTCAAACGTGGCCCAAGTATTAAGTCCCAAAGAAAGGGAGCTGAAAACGAAAACAGTGCTTCCCAGCAGAAAGCACTGTTTGTCGTTGTAACTATCGGAACCTCGGGTGGCAGGCTTGGCTGCCGTTACGAGTGACTATTTCTCGGCTAATTTGCGGAGTACAGTTGGCAGGATGCCGCCGTTGTAGTAGTAATCGAGCTCAACGGGCGTATCGATGCGCACCGACACTTCGAAGTCCGTTGTCTTGCCATCTTTGGCGGTCGCACGCACACCCAGTTTGCCGCGTGGCGCGAGCGCCGTCCGTGAATCGGTGCCGATATCAAAACTCTCTTCGCCGGTCAGGCCGAGCGATTGCCATGTTTGGCCCTCGAGGAACTGCAAAGGCAGAATGCCCATACCGACTAAGTTGCTGCGATGGATGCGTTCGTAACTGGCGGCGATAACCGCGCGCACTCCCAACAGCAACGTACCTTTGGCGGCCCAGTCACGACTGCTTCCAGTTCCGTATTCGGCGCCGGCGAGCACAATCAGGGGTGTCTCAGCCGCTTGGTACAACATTGACGCATCGTAGATCGACATGGTTTCGCCGCTCGGTAGGTGCTTCGTGTAGCCACCCTCCGTTCCTGGAACCATGGCGTTGCGAATGCGAATGTTGGCAAACGTGCCTCGCACCATAACGCGATCATTGCCGCGACGTGATCCGTAACTGTTGAACTCAATCGGATCCACACCGTGCTCAATCAAGTATTTTCCAGCAGGGCTGTTCTTGGTGATCGAGCCGGCGGGTGAGATGTGGTCCGTGGTCACTGAGTCACCGAGTACGGCCAGACAAGTTGCGCCGGTAATCGGCTTGGGCAGTTTTGCATCGGCGGTGATCCCTTCAAGGAACGGCGGCCGCTGTATGTAGGTGCTTGCCGAGTCCCACGCGTAGAGGTCACCAGTGGTGATCTTGATGGCATTCCATTTTTCATTGTCGGTGAACGCGTTTGAATACTGCTTTTCAAACATCTCGGGTAGCACGCAACTGTCCATGGTCTTTTGGACTTCATCGCGAGTTGGCCAGATGTCCTTCAAGTAAACCGGTTCGCCCGATTTGGACTTGCCGATAGGTTCAGTTTCAAAGTCGATATCCATCGTACCAGCCAGTGCGTAGGCCACGACCAGTGGTGGACTAGCCAAGTAGTTCGCGCGAGTCAGCGGATTCACTCGGCCTTCAAAGTTACGATTACCGCTGAGTACCGCAGCAGCCACCAAGTTGCCACTCGTAATCGCAGCTCCAACGGCGTCGGGCAATGGGCCACTGTTGCCGATACACGTTGTGCATCCATAGCCCACCGTGTTAAAGCCGAGGGCTTCAAGGGGCTTGGTGAGTTGTGCGCGATCAAGGTAATCGGTGACCACTCGCGAGCCCGGTGCCAACGAGGTCTTCACATAGGGATGCACGGTCAGTCCCTTTTCAACAGCTTTCTTAGCCAGTAAGCCCGCACCGACCATGACGGATGGGTTCGATGTGTTTGTACAACTGGTGATGGCAGCGATGACCACTGCACCATGGCTGATTTCGACCGAGTGCTTTCCATCAGCATAAGTTCCCGTCTTGGCAAGCGCTTCGCTGGTGAGACCGAAACCGCGTTCGGCGATGGGCGCGCTAAGCGCTTTGCTAAACGATTTCTTGACGGTCTTGAGAGGCACGCGATCTTGCGGACGTTTGGGACCAGCCAGCGCGGGTTCAATTTCGCCAAGGTTAAGCTTGAGCACTTTGGTGTATTCCAGCCGCGGTGACGCATCGGTTCGGAACAGACCTTGAGCCTTCATGTAGGATTCGACCAGTTGGACTTGCCCTTCACTGCGACCTGTGCGGCGCAGGTAACGCAGCGTTTCATCATCGACGGGGAAGTAACCCATCGTCGCACCGTACTCGGGCGCCATATTGGCGATCGTCGCGCGGTCAGCCAAGGACATACTTGAAACGCCAGCCCCGAAGAACTCAACGAACTTCCCAACGACCCCTTCTTTACGAAGGACTTCGGTAACGCGCAGAACCAAGTCGGTGGCGGTGGCGCCCTCAGGCAGCTTACCATCGACTTCGAAACCAACCACTTCCGGCATGAGCATGTAGAGTGGCTGGCCGAGCATACCTGCTTCCGCTTCGATACCACCCACGCCCCATCCCAACACGCCCAAGCCGTTGATCATGGTGGTGTGACTATCGGTTCCAACCAGCGTATCGGGCAACGCAACTGGCCCGACATGATCGTTGCGTACAAAGACACCTTGAGCCAAGTATTCAAGGTTGACTTGGTGGACGATACCCGTGTTCGGCGGGACAACGCGGAAGTTATCGAAAGCTTGCTGGCCCCAACGCAAGAACTGATAACGCTCCTGGTTGCGTTCGAATTCGATCTCGACGTTTTTCGAAAGCGAATCCGACGTACCGAAGTTATCCACTTGGACCGAGTGATCAATCACGAGATCCACGGGAATCAGCGGGTTGATCTTCTTGGGATCGCCACCCAGCGATTTCATACCATCGCGCATGGCTGCGAGGTCAACCACACAGGGCACACCGGTGAAGTCTTGAAGCACGACTCGCGCGGGCATGAACGGAATTTCTACTTCTTCCGGTTTGGCGGCATTCCAATTGGCCAGGTTGCGTACGTCCTGCTCGCTGACGACGTAACCATCGCAATTTCTCAACACGGCTTCGAGCAAAATTCGAATGGAAAACGGCAAGCTGGAGATCTTGCCGACGCCAGCCGCTTCCAGCTTTTGAAGGCTATAGAAACCGATCGGGCCTTTCGGGCCTTGGAATGTGTCACGCGCGGCGAATGGATCTTGCTTCAGAGCTTGCTGTGCCATGAATTTTCTCTACGAATTCTTTGCAAAGTTGTCAAAAACTGGGTGGCTATCAAATAGGACGGAAAGTCCCGCATTGTAACTGGTTGGCACGCAATTGTCTTCCGCAACCCGAAATGCGCCTAGATAGAGAGAGGAGAGAAGCGAGAAACGAGAAGCTAGTTGGGTGGCGGTTTGGGGAGCGCGGGCGTCTTTGCCCGCTCCCTCTAATCTGGGTAAGCCCGGTAAGGCTTGTCGTGTGTAGCGGAAGTTCTGGAAAATCCGTGCCTACCGGATCGATCAAAGGCGTAAGGTTTAACGGGGCATGGGCTAACCAACTTTCTCAGCCAGTTTGGTTAGCCAACACAAACCAGCGCAGGGTCGCAAAGGTACACACGCATGAAGAAAACGCATTTCAAGATCGGTCTCCTCACCGCTTGCCTAATCAGCGTTAGCTCAGTTGCGAGCGCCCAGTCTTGTGGGGCAGAATCCTGCGACTCGGGCAGCTGCAAGTGCTCGAAGAAACACTGCGATGACCAAGGCCTTTTGGAAGCCATCAACACTACAGCCAGCAACTTCGAAGCGCGGCTGGCCAGCTTGATTCCGGATCGCGATCAGCCCGGAGGGAAAGCAAAGTCGCAATGCGGTTGCGCTAAATGCGCTGGTGTAGCATCCCATCCGGTTCCAAAGCACTCCCCGCACACCCACATTACGCCTCCAGTGGCTCAACCCGACTCGGTGCACCCGCATAAGGCGCCGCCGCCCAATCCGATCGTTGATCCCGTTCCAGTACCAGCCCCCAAAACCACAACTCCGGAATCCGGCCCGCTACCAGACTCACGGGTCAATCCTTTCAAGGATGAACCATCGACGACGCGAAACATGCGCGCCATTCCGTCGCGGCCAGCCAGTTACTTGCGCTCCAGCGAGCGGACGGAAGTGGATTTCGATCCGCAGGCTAGTAAGCAAGCTGGGATGCGATCGGTCTTGGTGTCCAAGGCAGTTACGAAGAACATCTCCGATGCGTCGAGCGGCTTAGCCAAATCATCCTCCACGCGTCGAGTTCAGTCGTCTATCAGCGACTTGAGCAAGCCCGAGGAACCTTCGGTCTTTGAGCAGGTACCACCCGAGGTTATTCCTGCATCGGTTTCCGTACCCGTGACTCGGCTGCGTCCACTGTCAACGATTCCACCAGCTGCCGATCAATTTATCAATCCACTTCGAGCTCACTAGTTGCCGCGTTGAGCCACCTGGAAGCTAATGAATTTCCCGCGCACACCAGAGGGAGTCCCGCACTCTCTGGTGTGCTTTTTCGTTTGATTTCTGCTTCAGCACAACTTCACTTTGGGGTGTTTATTGTCGCACGATTGTCCCAATCGTAGCTGCAACATTATTGTCGCACGATTGTCCCAATCGTAGCTGCAACATTTGAGACTTTGCAACAATTGAGACAATTGTGCGACACTCAACTCAACAGCTCAGCAATGGGTTCACCGAAAGGCAGAATTGGCATTGGGCGGCCTTGGTGGTCAAGAAAGCTCGATTCGTAGTTGATACCCAGATACTTGTAGACAGTCGCCCACAGATCGTTCGGTGATAGTGGACGCTCGATCGGATATTCGCCGCGGGCATTCGTTGCGCCGATAATTTGGCCCGTTTGCATGCCGCCACCGGTGACCAGCATCGACATGGCATTGGGCCAGTGGTCGCGGCCGGGCTGAAGCGCGCCGGTCTGGCTCCCAACAACTTCGCTCAACTTGGGCGTACGACCGAATTCACCGGTGGCGATCAGCATTACGTCTTTGTCGAGTCCTCGCGCAAACAGATCTTCAATCAATGCCGTGAGGGCTTGATCATAATAGGGGAAACGCCAACGAGCGTCCGCGAACATATCGCAGTTGACAGCGTGCGAGTCCCAGTTGTAGGTGCAATTCTTGGGCATCCCCTTCGGATCGTTCGGATTCTCCCAAACCATAGTGACGAATCGTGAGCCCGCTTCAATCAGGCGTCTAGCCAACAAACCTCGCTGTCCATAAGCGTGTCGACCATAGCGATCTCGCGTTGCATCCGATTCTCGACTGAGATCGAAAGCATCACGCACCTGGGGGGAAGTCAACATTTGCAAGGCGCGTTGGTTGAATTCGTCCATCGCATCCATCAGGCCACTTTGGTCAACATCGCGACGCAGATTGTCCATGCCTTTGAGCAGCGTCAAACGATCGGTCAAGCGATGTTCGAGTTCAGGGGCCACACCAATATTCTTCACTTCGAACTTCGGCGAACTCGGATCACCCGAGACAATAAACGGCGTTGTTGAGGGGCCGAGGTAAGCCGAACCGAAGGAAAACACATCGATCTGATCGCGACCACGATCCATGCCTGCTACACAGGCCGGCATGGCTTGATTCGATCTCGATAAGGACTTGTTAATGATGCTCAGCACCGAAGGCGCGTCATTCACAAATCCGGTCGGAGTGGCAGGTATGCGACCGGTCAAAAATCGCTTGTGGCCACCACCGTGATCGCTAAAGTCGTGATGGACGCTACGAATCAGCGTAAATTTATCGGCGCATTTAGCGTGCATCGGCAGCAGTTCGCAAACGTCGATACCGCTGACATTCGTATGGATCGGCTGGAAGATTCCACGATACTCGCGCGGAGCCTCCGGCTTCATATCGTAAGTTTCCATGTGGGGCGGGCCGCCCGGCAACCAGATAAAGATCACCGCTTTGTCCTTCAGTCGCCCACCCGCAGATTTGGCAAGCTCCTGAGCTCGCAAGAAATCTGCCATTCCCAAACCGAGTACGCTCAAGCCACCAAACTCGAGAAATGAACGTCGAGGAATTGGGCCAACGCAATGAGGCTTAGAAGAATCAGTTTTCATTGCAGAGCTCCCACCGAAGATGATTTGAAGCGATCCGGACGAAGTTTTGCTTGGTTTTCATAACCCGAAGCGTCAGCGAGGGACCTTTCTGGATCGTCAAGTCGACTCCGTAGCTCGATCCCTCGTTTACGCTTCGGGTTGCGAAAGGCCGAAACACGTATCATCAACCCCAACGCTTTAGTGGCTTACCTGCCCATTCAACTTACTTGTCCATTTAAGCAGAGTAAGCCCCGCGTTTGTCTAACCGCGTCGAGTATACCCCTTCATCACCCGCATCGCAAAGCGATTTCCGCTCAGACCTTGTTCGCAATCTCTGTCATTTCCAACAGTTTCTTTGACATTGTCCTTGGGTTTGCGAGGTTTCTTTGCCCCATGATTTGACTTTTCCAAAACACTGACCTTAGACCCCCTACCGGAGTGGTTTTCTGTTTGCTCTCCGAAATCCGAATTTTGCAGTCCGTGTTCCCCTCTAGCCGCTAGCCACAAGTGCTCTGTCTACATTAGATTTTGGCTTGATCGATCTCGAGCGCTATTAACCGCACGGCGTTAGCCGCGGTTTTCACATCGCGGAAACCGGTGCTAACGCACATCGGTTAAT
>JANRMD010000222.1:0-6266 GCA_033761895.1 Pirellulaceae bacterium
AAACTTCTCCCGCCGCGTCGGCTTGCGACGCGCCGAGTACTCGAGATCGGCGAAGCTGGCTTGCTGTTTCATCTGGATGGTTGTGCCTATCGGGATGACCGGGGCATTCTACGGGGACGGGGTTAAATCAGTGTTTCCTTAGCCCGCAACGCTGGAGAACCAGTCGCGTAACAACGCCAATTAATTGGACATATATAACATTCACGGACACCAACAGAAACCTCGTACCAGAGGAAGCTGGTGTCTATGCCTTCATCGTTCGCCACTCAAACAATCACTTCCCCGATCACGGGTTCATCATGTACATCGGGATCACAGGCCAGAACGGTAACGGGCGGACACTCAGAAATCGCTATGGCGATTATTTAATGGAGCAGAAAAAGCATAAGCGGCCAAAGATCCACTATATGCTCAACAAATATACAGACGATCTCCAGTTCGCTTACGCCGCCTTCCCTGATCCGACGTTTAATCTCGAAGCACTTGAACTTGACCTTAATGATGCCATCATTCCACCCGTGGTTGTAAAAGACTTTACTGCAGAGATTCGACAACTTGTAAAGGCTATCGAATGAATAAGCGAGAATATTTCCCTGCGCTCCGCGGCCGAGTCGGCGACTGGGCCTTTTATTCAGTACTAATGACTCTCAACCAAATTGCAAGCAAGGTGAACTATGCAAAAGAGATTCATAGTAGTGCCAAGCTGTCCGATTTAATTCAACGCGAATTGGATGACAAGAGCCGAGCTGGCGAGATTGGTAATTATCTTCTGACGAACGAAGACCGATTTTTCAACTCACTGGTTGTTGCAGTTTACGACGGCGATCCATAATGCCATGAACTCCAGAACCTCTTGCAGGTAAGTGGTGACATTAAACTTGACGATATCGACTACAACAGTCGATATAGCGTTGGGTACTTAAGCCTTTCTGGAACGGAAAAACTTTTTGCCCTCGATGGTCAACACCGTTTGGCGGGTATCCGCAGCGCTCTAGCTCAAAATAGTGATATCGGCGAGGATGAGCTTTCGGTCATTATTGTTGCACATCACACAGACATTAATGGGCAGAAGCGTACGCGAAAGCTATTCACGACGCTGAACAAGACAGCGAAACCAGTTTCTAAGAGTGAAATCATTGCTTTGGATGAAGCGGATGCAATGGCAATCACTGCGCGGCACCTAGTAGAAAATGATCCACGGTTTAGCGATAAGCTTGTCCACATCAAGAGAAAGCAGCCGAGTCTACCCAAGTCTGACAGGGAACACTTAATCACTCTGATTAACCTGTATGACATACTTGAGATTCTTTTCGTCAAAGGTCGGAAAACCACCAAGCCTGTTGACCTCAAGCGCCGTAGGCCATCCGATGTGGAATTGGATGGCTACTTCAAGCTCGCAAGCAAGTATTTCACTCTTTTGGACGAAATATCTCCTGAGCTCAAGCAATGCTTCACATCAGATGAACCTAAGGATGAAATCGAAAAGCACCGGCATGACAAAGGCGGACACATACTATTTCGCCCTATTGGGCTTCTGCTTTACACCGAAATAGCCGCCACATTGATGCGAACCGATTCTCTAAGCCTAGAAGAAAGCGTCGCCGAACTTAGTGTGCTGCCTACTGAGTTGTCAGCACCGCCGTATGTTGGGATTCTCTGGGATTCAGCGACCGCTACAATGAACATCAAGAATCGCGCTCTGACTCGCGAACTTCTTCTTTATTTTCTTGGCCGCGTTCAAGAACCTGCTCGCGTTAAGAAGCTGACCGCTAGATATGCGCTGCTTCTCAACGACGACACTGAAACGCCCCCAACCAGAACACCTGCCCAAACAAAACGGATAGTGCGACGCCCCCCCGGAAATAGAGGCGTCACCAAATAGGAAGAAACTAATTTACAGAATCGAGCAAACGACTGTTCTCTAATCAGTCGTTGCTCAAGGCCAGTTGCTCACTAATGGAAGCAGCAAGCTCGGCAAGCAAGTCATCTTCTCGGCGACTAACGAGATACGACAAACCGCGATGAACATGCAGAAGGAAAGTCTGCCTGATTGATTCTTCGGAAACTCGTTTTCCTTCGTTGAGCAATCGAACGATTAGCAGATTGGTGTAGAGATCTTCCAGCCCCCCCGTCAGCGTGCGCCAGTCGATCTCCAGTCCACCAGAAAATGAAAAATTTTCGTTCGGTGGCACGGATGGGTTTGCCAACGAAATGCACAGCGCGTGCCTGCAGATCGCATTGTTGTGCTCGATACCAGTGCGGCGCTTTATCGTAGCGAGCTGGTTACGTGCGGCAGAGGTAAGTTTGACGCGTTCCATCAACACACCTCCTTGGCCAGGAAATTCACTGTTGTGCGCCCCTCGCCATCGTCGAAGTCCAGCGAGTACTCGGCATTGGTGAAAGGTTTGAGGGCATCGTAGGCGGAACCTTCAACCTCTTGGTCCGTCGATAGCACAACGACCTGGTGCGAGACGGTTGCAAAGAATCGCTTGATCATTGCCGAGCGGTGTTGCTGATCCAACCGGGCCAGCGGTGTATCCACTACCACCGGGAAGCGTCCTTTGCGTTCCTTGATCAATGCGCTGAGGACCGAGATCGCCAATAGCTGCCGCTCTCCGGCCGACAAGCGATCCATGGGCAGCTCTTGTTGCTTGCTGTCCTTGATTGACACTTGATAACTCGTGGGGTCGACTACAACGCTCGCGATCAGATTCTTTTTCCGCATCAGATTCCGAAACTCACCGGTAATCACGTCGGAAAGCCACTGGGCCTTCGATGCCAACAGTCGATCTTTGAAGATGGTTAGCACCTTGCGAGTCCTGGACGACGCTTCCAAGCTTTTCGCCTCCATGGATTGATCGCGGAACTCGGTTCCCAAGCGTGCCTGGGCAGCATTCAGCCGCGTACGAACATGGGCGAGGTTGCTCTGTGCCTCCTCCAACTGCTGAGTCAATGCGGTAAGTTGAGCCTCTGCTGCCGCAGTCACTTTGCTTCGCTCGCTGAGTGCAGACAGGATGTCGCTAATTTGCTCCTCCGCCGGAATCTCCCCAATACGCTGCTCGGCCCTGTCCAATTGGGCCTGCGCAGCATTCAGCGCGTCCAACTCACGCCGAACCTGGCTTCGACTCGACGTCAACTGACGTTCAACGTCTTTGGGGGGCGCATCGTGCAAACGCACCGCGCCCTTGTCACGATTCGCCGAGTATGCCTTGAGGTCCTGCGCCAGAGCATTCCTAAGTGCGTCGATAGCAGATTTGGAGAGATTGGCCGGCAATGCCGACAGCACCCGCTCATCTCGCTTCTTGAACTCCTGCCCAAGCAACTTTGAGTGTCGTGCATGCTGATCCCGCCCCCAAGCATCAACGTAGCTTGGCCAGAGAGATGTCAGCCAAGCAAGCGGCAATATCGGATCTGACATTGCGTCAGCCAGATCGGAACGCGCTACGCTGACAGCCTTGCGGGCCACCTCGACGGAGTTCCGAATTGCCGCGGCTTGCTCATATGCCACGAGCCCCTTGCGCTGCGCCTCAACCGTATAGCGATCCAACGCATTTTGAGCCTGGTCTGCAGCGTTTCGAGCAGAGGCCAGCTCCTGAGTCAGACGCTGAATACGGGCTTCCAGCTCCTTCGCCTGACTGTGCCAGGTGGTCACATTGGCGCGAGCCGCTTCAAATACCTCTGAGGCATTCTTGTTCTTTAAGGTCGCACGTCGCTCAAATGCCTTCAGATCGTTACCGAGCGCTTCGATTCCGCCGATGCCAAGAAACACCTCAGTGGCTCGTTTGAGCAGATCAGGTAGGCGTTCGGGATTGGCCAGCGCCTCGATCTTCTCGCCATCGAACAAGAACAGTTGCACGAGTTCAGCGGGCAAGATGGACCCGATAAATTCATCCCAAGTCTGAGAGAAGTCAATGTCGAGGCTGCCATCCTCGAATACGGAAATGCTCTCGTGCAATCCGTCGGCCTTAGCAGGCCACTCTCGCCTTACATTCAACTGGCGACGAGCACCACTGACCTCGATCAAGACACCAATTTCTACAATACTATGACCTTGTGCGTCACGGCGCTGCAGGCCAAGCAGCAATTGCTCGTACTCAGATCGTCTTAGCCCCGGTAACGCCTTCTGGCCGTAGAGTCCGATCTGTAAAGCAGTTAGCAGCGTCGTTTTTCCGCTGCCGTTAAGCGCTTTCACGAGAATAACGGGCCTGCCAGAGCCAACGCCTAAGTCAATCGTTTGTCGTTCGCGAAATGGACCAAGGTTCTCGATGGAAACGTTTGTAATTGTTATCTTTGCCATGGGTTAAACTATCAATGAGGCTGCGTCCGATGCCTCCCCATCCGATTCATCAGTGGGGCTGGACAATGCAAACTCAAGTGCTTCGTTTTCATTACGGAAGGCATAGTGCCTGAGCACTCCTTCCAGCCGATCCAAATGTTTGGATCGCTTATGGGCCTCAATCGATTGGAATTGCACTGCCAAAAGGCTGCGAGTCAGCTTGTATAGCTCACGCGCGGCTTCGGGTTCTGGATCCACCTCGGATGCCACATTCTCCAGCATTTCCAGATCGGAACGGTCTAGCGGCACCTGCTCGAGCTCTCGGCCTGGATACGCAGTCTCGAAGACCTCCGTGTAGATCTGGGGCACAAGGTCTTCAATCTCTCCCTTGCCCTCGACCCATATACGTCGAATCTCGTCCAACTCGTCGATCGAGATCAACTCGATCAGTTGAGTACCTTGCTTCTGATCTGCGTTTCGGACCATTCGCTGGGTTGTGAGAAGCTCCTTAAGTAACTTCGCACGATGCGCCTGGGTGTAAGGGCCGTGAACGAGCTCATCACGGAACACCGTTAGACGACCATTCATGCGTCGAAAATCACGATTTGACCGATCTTCTACAGCCAGATGCTTGTCGCGAAAATCCAGGATTGGTTGCATCCATTGTTTCTGTTCGTCGTTCTGAATCATGGCTTGCATGGATTTGTCCTGCGAGACCATGGTGCACACGTAACAACCGAAACGACTATCACCGCAACTAGGCGTCGAGGTATCCACAACAATCGGGCACTCGGCGTCCGGCGTTGCCCCCCTATAGATTCCGAACAGCTCTTGATTATCGATGCCCCACGGGTTGGGATTGGTAATCAGAAATTCCCAGACCGTGTCGCTCGTCCAGCTTTCGATTGGGGGATAGACCCAAACTCGCGACAAGCGGGGGTCCTTGTTCTTGCTCAAACGATCACGGGTACTGCCCTTGTAGTTCTCCATGACCCTATCGCGCGCTTGGCTCTCGCCTCGCCGCTGTCCAAGCACCAAAATCGCCTCACCATTCGACTCGGAAAGTTCTTGGATAAATTTGGTTGAGGCGCTGATCTTTAGGCGGTCGGTGCACCAGCGGAATTTTGGTCGCGGTGCTGGGTACCCTTTTCCAATCAAGTTGACCCAGAAACGGTTCTCCATCGCGGGTGTCAGACGATGCGGATAAATCTCGAGCCCTTGCTGCCGAGCAGAGATGCCAATTCGGAGAAGCGAAGCCTCTACCCAAGCGGCAATCACTGGATTTTCCACCAGAGTATCGGTACTAATGACATGAATGGGCTTAGTTCGCTGCTCGGCAGGCAAACGTACGATCGCCATCCAAATCAACTGCAAACATGCGGTAGAGTCCTTGCCTCCGCTATAGCCAACGATCCAAGGCATAGGATCAGAACAGTAGATCTCCTGAATCTCTTGGATGATCTGATCAACGTCGATGCTCACTTCTTTCTCCTTCTCGCAGCCCGCCCTTGCGGCATACGTGACGCGGCCCAGGCCGCCTCGGCGCTTCCTTCTTCGGGTGTGAGTTTCAGGCCAAGCACGCGCTTGATCTCGTTACAAGTGAGGGTAATGTTCTGTCCGGACTTCGCCATAGCACCTCCGACCATGGCGCGACCTTCCCAAGTCTTGGCATTCTTGCGAGACCAGTCCACCGTGCGAAGGCGCTTAACACGTTCAGCCCGCTCTAGTGCAGGCAGTTGATACAGCGCACGCCCCGCTCGTCCAAGCGCTTGAAGCACGATGGCATGTGAATGAATGAAATCTCTACGTACATCACCGGACGTCATTTTTGATTCGCGCACATAAGTCCATTCAGGAATTTGCTCGCCAACCATCTCCCAAAACTCCAAACACCTTTGACTAGCTGACTGGAAATCTTCCAGTTCCTTCTCCGAGAGGAATTCGGTTGTCGCAAAATGCACGGCGCTCAAGGTGAACAAACTTCTCGACC
>JANRMD010000223.1:0-20782 GCA_033761895.1 Pirellulaceae bacterium
GCATCTGGCAATTCCCAGGCGAGTTCGATGTTGTTCGGGAACGCTTTGTGCTTGACCAGCTTGGCCAGTCCGGGGTTGCGGCTGCGACCGGCGGCACCGAAGAAGACGCCTGCGTTGCCAACGAGCAGTTGATCGCCGTCAACCAAGAATCCACCCTTTGGCGAGATGCCCAAGATGGGAAGGTCGAGCAATACTTCGGCCGTAAACAAACGCTTGACCGAGTCTTTGGATTCGTTGTCGCCGTTGGAGCGGATCGACACATTCGGGCTGATCAACGCCAGACGTTTGTTGTACTGACGCCATTGAACGTAGAAATCGCCTGCTTGCAGACCGGCGAAGATCTGACCGCTAGCGACGGTTAGACCAATGAAGTACTTCTTCTCAGCGTAATTCTTAGGAATTTCAAGCAGTAACTGACCGTCTTTCTCTTTGACGTACACGTCGTACATCGTACGACCATCTTCAGGTGCAGGCTCAACTTTGGTGTAGCCTTCGATGACCTTATCGAATGGTGGATAATCATCTACAGCCTTCGCTGTATTCAGATTGCTGAAGGCGGTCAGCAAACCGACAAGCAACCCGCTTGTCACAAACTTTTTCTGCCAGAGCATTGAGTCGAGCCCTCTTGATTTATGGAGCAGGGAAAAAAACTACTAAAGCAACTCTACTATTCGGACAACCGTTAAAGTCTATTCGAAACCTCTATTCTAAACACAGGGTGAGCGTTCGACTTCATGGTACAGATTGAAAATGTAGGTTCATTTCCAACAAATCGCAAAATTTGCGTCGAAATTTCGTCGCTCGGACTCTGCCATCCGCGTGGGTCCTGCCGCTCCTGCCGGTAGGTCGCTCCCTGCTGTGGGGCGCTCCAGCCGAGTGCGCTGAGAGAGTTGGTCGCTCGTGTTTAGTCTTGAACCGGTGGCACTAGCACAGCCCACGCCTACTTAGTCGCAATTTAATCTAATTGTATGCGCGATCTAATCTAACAATCCACTAGTAAAGCTCACAACCGATACCTCCCGCGGGACACCCAATACATCCCGCAGCGACGCTCGGGACAATGGTCCCAAGCTACGCATGTGTGCAATCAAGCCACAAAAAAGGCTAGTCCCGATCGCCTGCGGATATCCGAAGTCCATTCCTCGCCCCAGCCCCTAAAGTCCCTACCAACCGTCCTGCATAATTGGAACGATGCGCAAAAGCTGGATTTTCTGATTTGCCCCACTAATAGGTTACCAGCCCATTGACTACTATGGACGATATCCGAAAGCTGGCAATTTCGCCTAGTTTTCCTCAACGTTCATTTTTAATGGGGTTGGTAAGAGGCTACAACTGGATTTCAACATGATCGATGAAGACGCCCGAGAGAGTCGATTGCGTGATGAGTTCGTTGAAACACTAAGCATACTTCCGAAATTCGACACCAAAGTAACACGTGTGCGGGTCGTTTTGCCTGCCTATAACGAACAGGATGCGCTCGAAAAGTTGATCGAGCGAATTATCCAGACGTTGGGCGAAACACCTTGGAGTTTCGATATCCTGGTGGTTGACGATGGCAGCAGCGATCGCACAGTTAGTGTCGTGCGAAAGTTACAAGAATTTTATCCTATCAAGCTGGTTTGCCACGAGGGCAACAAGGGGCTCGGAGCGGCGATAACGACCTGCTTGACCCGTGGAATCGAAGGACTGGACGCGGACGATATTGTCGTCGCCATGGATGCCGACAACACTCATCCACCCCAATTGATCGCCCAGATGGTACCGATGATTCGTGAAGGTTACGACATCGTAATCGCTTCACGATTTCAGCCTGGTGGTCGTGTGGTTGGTTTGGCAAAACACCGTGAGTGGCTGAGTATTGGCGCGCGCGTGATGATGCAAACCGTTTTCCCAATCCGTGGGTGCCGCGATTACACGTGTGGTTATCGCGCTTATCGTGTTGGCATGTTGCGTGACGCAGTGGTGCGTTTAGACGGCAAGCTGACGAACGAAGAAGGTTTCGCTTGCATGGCCGATCTACTTTTGACCCTGAATGGTCTAGGTGCGATCATCGGCGAAGTCCCCTTGCTACTGCGCTACGACTTTAAACGTGGTGCCAGCAAGATGAAGATCTTCCAAACGGTAAGACGCACGATTCGGATGGCAATCCGACATCGATTCGGCAGGAAAGTAGATTAGTCAGTGACTCAACCAACGAATTCGATGCATTCACCTGATTCGCCCGAGCAGTTATCCTCCAAAACTCAACAACCCGCAGGGGAGCCTGCGGGCGCGCCCGCAAGGAAACACTGGGCTGTGGTGGGTGGCGGTATGCTCGGGCTTGCTACGGCTTGGCGGTTGGCGGAGCGCGGTGAGAAGGTAACGGTGCTTGAAGCTGCCTCGGAACTTGGCGGTTTGACGAGCGCATGGACATTGGGCGATACCAGTTGGGATCGCTTTTATCACGTCACGTTGCTTTCCGACACGCGCCTGCGGGCTTTGCTGGATGAAATTGGACTTGAGAAAGAGATCCGTTGGGTGCAGACTCGCACGGGTTTCTTCAGTGGCGGCAAGCTCTATTCGCTCAGCAGTTCTTTTGACTTTTTGAAGTTTCCACCCCTTTCACTGTGGCAGAAATTTCGACTGGGCAGCACGATTTTTTATGCTTCGAAGCTGCGCGATTGGAAAGCCCTCGAACGGATTCCTGTCGACAAGTGGCTGCGCAAGCTGAGCGGCAAAAGCACCTTCGAAAAGATCTGGTTACCGTTGCTCAAGGCCAAATTGGGCGAGGCATACCAACGCACCTCAGCGGCCTTCATTTGGTCGTACATCGACCGCATGTACAAAGCCCGACGCAGTGGCATGAAACGCGAAATGTTCGGTTACGTGCCAGGCGGTTATCGTCGAATTCTGCAAGTCCTAGGTGCGGCGCTGGAATCACGCGGTTCAAGCATCGCAACCTCCAGTCCGGTGACGAAAGTCGTACGCGATGAAGGGACCAATCAGTTGCTGGTAACTTGTGGAAAGGGTGCAAACGAACGCATCGAGAGATTCGATCGCGTCGTCATGACAGCTCCCTCGCCAATCGTCGACAAAGCCTGCGAAGGGTTGAATGCGCAAGAACGCCAACGGCTGAATGGTGCCGAATATCTTGGCGTTGTATGCACCTCATTGCTGCTGGACCGACCGCTCGCGGGTTACTATGTCACGAACATCATCGACACCTGGGTGCCGTTGACCGGGATCATTGAAATGGGAGCGATCGTTGATCCACAGTACTTAAACGGGCACTACTTGGTTTACTTGCCGCGTTATCTGATGGCAAATGATCCTGGTTTTGAAGAATCGGATGAAGCGATTCATGAACGTTGCTTAGCAACACTCGAAAGAATGTATCCGAACTTCAATCGATCTCAGGTTTCAGCCATTCAGACCGCTCGTGCGCGACACGTGATGGCTCTACCCACGCTGAGGTACTCGGAGCAACTACCGCCGGTGGTTTGTAGCGTTCCAGGGTTGTACTTGCTCAATTCCGCGCAAGTCACCAAAGGAAACCTCAACGTTAACGAAACGATCGAGATTGTTGAACGCGAGCTTGAGCGGTCGGTTTGGCCAGATTCGCAAGCCAACTTAAGCCAACACAAAGCGCCCAAATCGGTTGATCTAGCTGCGGTGTAAACGACTGTGGCACTGTAGCTTGGGACTATTGTCCCGAGCGTCCGAATCGCTGCCTATGCTGGTGTTTTCGGGTAGGTCGCATCTGCCAGATGCGACCCTGGGATTTAGTTCGCTGCCTGCTGTGACTGCGTTACCACTTAGTTGCACTCGGCAAGTGCGACCTGCTTTGCACTCGGCAATTGCCGCCTAGATGCACTCGCCAACCCACTTCTGCAGCCTCCTAAAGCTCAGTCGCGAGGTGCGGCTTGCTCCAATCCTGCTATCCCCTAGCCAGTGAATTGCTGTCTACAGGGGCCGATAAGCCGAATTTGCTAGTTACGGGAGCCGAAGTTGAGGGTAGAATGCAGGAAAAGTGAAGAAGTTTTTGAAAGTAACCATTAGGAACATATGCAATCCAATCTGCTAGACATGGAACCCATTGCGGAAAATACGCCCCCTGCCAAACCCGAAATAACCTCGTTCAAGCAACTTGATCTTTCGCCTGTGATGCTGCGTTGCCTCAAGAAATTGGGCTACGAAACACCATCTCCGATTCAGGCGCAGGTGATTCCGGCCGCCTTGGATTCGCTGGACATCATCGGTCAAGCTCGAACTGGCACCGGCAAGACCGCTGCTTTTGGTATTCCAATTCTTGAATTGCTGGACCCGTTGCGCGAAACTCGCAATCCGCAAGCCCTGATTCTTGTGCCGACCCGCGAATTGGCGGAGCAAGTTCTCCAAGAGATTGAACGCTTGGCTTGGGGATGTCCGACGGCTTGTGCAGTGCTGGCCGGTGGTAAGCACATGCGGCGGCAGATGCAGCAACTGCAGGATGGCGTGCAAATTGTAGTGGGGACGCCCGGTCGCGTGATGGACCATATTCAACGCGGAACGTTTAGAACTGAGGACCTGTGGTGCGTGGTACTCGACGAAGCCGACCGAATGCTGGACATCGGTTTCCGCCCAGCGATTGAAAAAATCCTACGCCGTTGCCCAGTTGATCGCCAAACGATGCTGCTGAGCGCAACGATGCCGCCAGAGATCCAGCGACTGACGGAACGCTATCTGCAAGATCCCGTCCACATCAATTGCTCGTCAGCCAATGTTTCAGTTGACACGATCGAGCAACGTTATTTCAGTCTTCGTAAGGACGAGAAGTTCGATACACTGGTAAAGTTGCTGCTGCGCGAAGAGCCGAAGCAAGCGATTATCTTCTGCCGCACCAAACGTGGCACTGACCGGCTTTGTCTGGAATTGCAAAAGGAACTGCGTCATTACCCTGCAACTGCCAACGTGCGACTCGATTGTATCCATGGTGACATGAATCAACGCGACCGCGACCGAGTTTTCGCTGATTTGCGTAGTGGAAATCTACAAATTTTGGTTGCCACCGATGTGGTCGGCCGTGGGATCGATGTATCGACCGTGTCACACATTATTAACTTTGACATTCCGCTGGACTGCGATGACTACGTACATCGCGTTGGGCGAACGGGGCGCATGGGTCGCGATGGGATTGCTTTCACGTTCGTGACCGCTGACGAAGGCGATCAGCTGACATCGATTGAATTGAACATCAATCGCTTGTTGACACGCGATTCGCTGAACCCCGAAGAACTGAATCGACCCGAACGAACATTGCCTTCTGCCAAGGCGAGCGGAACCACTCCAGCGACTGCCAGTGAAAATGGGGACGAGCCGAGTGAAGCAGCGGCCGAGTTACCGAAAAAGCGGCGGCTTTTCCCGATGCGCCGCAAGCCGACCCGTCGTTAGCATCAAGGATTCGTCTTGGCCCGATCCTGAATGGATCGTAGCGCCGGAAAGAGACTCGCCGTGTGAGGGCTTCGTCCTACAAGCATGGTTCCTAGGCATCGATCATACGAAGAGGCTGGATCGAAAACTACTCAGTAAAACAAGAACGGTATCCAGTTCTTCATGGGCCGGCCTTGGTCGTCTTTTTGCAGGTTATCCAAGCCTGGCATATTCTGGCGCCAGTAAACCAGCCAAGAGCCCATGCAATCGGGAGCGATGTCTTTGTATCCCCGAAAAGCCTGATTGGTAAAGGGCTTTGAGATGTCCGTTCCTTTCGGACCGCTGCCTATTCGCCAGTCTTCAATAGTGGACAAAACCGGGTTGGGGTTATCGAGGTCGTAGTGTCGACGGCCATTCGGCGGAAAGTGAGCATTGCCACCCGCAGCGACATAGTTTTTCACAACATGCTTGGAACCATTGTGTGAGATAATCATCGTATCTGGAGTGGGGTACTCGATCGATTGGTCGCCGTAATTTACCGCATATAGACTATTGAATGGTAACTGATAACGCTTATCGAGTTCGAAGTCGGCAAACTCGCGAAAATATCGCGAGTAGTAAGGGATTGCGTTCGAATTTGCCATTCCTTCCAAGCCATGGGCCAAGCTTTCAAGGAAACATCCGATCCCGCGCGAGGCATTGATGCAACCAATGCGACAACTGCGACCGCACCAAGGTTGATCCGCATCTCCGCCATTGCCAGCCTGCACCCATTGGTTGGGGACCTTCTGAAATTGCTCGTCGTAACGTGGCTTCTCCTCAACCACTTCAAAAGCGCCGACGTGAACTCCCGACGCCTCATCGCCACTATCAAAGAACCAAACTTCATGTACGTAGCCGCCATCGAGGAGTTCCGAAAGATTGAGAAATCTCTTCGGGTCTTCTGGCGAGGCAATGCCGTAATACTTTGCAAAATCTTCTGAAAAGAAGCTCGCGTACTTCATATTAAAGCCGGTTTTGGCCTTTGGATCTTTGACTGGAATTTTACTGCTGTTCCCAATCTTGGAATTTGGGTCTCTCAGGTCGACGTATTTGAAGATTTGGTAATCCAGAAACACTGGATTTTTGGGATTCTTGTATCCGTGGTAACGACTGCTTTCGCCCAGTGTGTAGATTAGTTGACGTGAGAGGTTTGCAATTTGTTGGTTGGTGTGTTCGTTGGAGAAGTTATCAACAGGACCCGCGGCCGCATCAGGCGAATCTTGTCGTGATTTTCGGCCAGCCATATATCGTTATTAGCGTTTGAAGTCTGATTCGGCCAGATCGTGAGGTCCGATCGGTCAGCCCAAGGTCCAGGCATTTTCTCCATGCCTTTGGGTGCCCGAGCAACTCTTTTGGCTTTGTCGCCCCCTGCGGCAGCTTTCTTTGGGAAGCGAGCGCTTAAGAGCTCTTGTGCATTCATCCTATAATAGGGCTCCGCCCCTTGAACCGAAGCAACGCGTCGTAACATGGCTTCAGCCGCTTTGGGGTCAACCTCGAGCTCACCGCCCCAGAGCCAGCACGCGGCAGTTAGATTTAGAAGTTTCGGATAGCGTTTTGCGGTTTCCGTAAGAGCGGATACGGCCTGCTTTGGATCGGGGTTCTTACCCCCCAAGACCTGCTTCATATACTCGTCGCCTGGTCGATTCTTGAGAATGACTTCAACGTGCTTCATGGACCGAGCGACATCTATGGCGCCGTACCAGTGCCGAAGTTCGTTATGCAGCTCCCAGTCAAATTGTCCTTGAGGTAAAGCCGCTAACTTTTTCTCTAGGTCTGCAATCTTTGCCTGAGCTTCCACCGGACTTTGCTGAGCGAATGAGGGCAAAGACGAACACGAGATCAAGACGCTGAATATGGCCGATAATATTTGCACGGCAGGTAAACGTTCGCTGGGAAGATTTTTAAGCGACGTTGTCGGACATTTTTGACTTGAGATCATAGTCTTTTGCAACAGCGTTTTAAGGGGAACTGCTTAACGATCAAAGAAGCTGATTTATCAATAACAAGTGGCTATCGACAAAGATCTAGGAATCATCACAAAGCTGCAATCGCCGAGGAACCACGGGTGGGTAAGCGTAGAGAATCTAAGAAGGGTCCGCAACCTCGTCACAAAACGAGTGGATTGTCACAGCTTAGTTTTAGGGTTTGTAATATCAGCCGAAACGCGTTAGAGAGCGTACCGCTTAGCAAACATCGAACTCCGATTTATCCGAGTCATGTCAGCCGGAAGGCGCTAGTTTTGATGTTGCACTCCCGGCAACAATTAGCCAAGTACTGGAGTGGATTGGATTTTTGTGCAAGAGATTCATCACGAGGCAACCAGGTGACTCGCAAGGCGACCAGAGGGAAGGCTCGCTGCCCCATACAAACTACATTCCTAACGGGATGCTGAAAAACTCAATTTGCAACGAAGTGCGGGGCAGCTAACCGGAAGCACGCTAGTGGAGCATGGTCTTTCCGAAAAGCCACGAATGGCCAGAAATGCAAAAACCCTGGCAAAGCCAGGGTTCCAGAGCGGAGAGGACAGGATTTGAACCTGCGGACCGGTTTGACCCGGTCGCTTCATTAGCAATGAAGTGCTTTCGACCACTCAGCCACCTCTCCTGGTCGATTTAGCGCCCGATGCGTTGCCGCGTCGGTGCCAACTCTGCCACCTTTATAACCAAGTCCACCCAGATTCTGCAACACGTCCGAGCAAGTTTTTCCCGATCTCGGTGGCAAACTTTTTCACCTCCGATTACAACCGTCAAAAATGGCCTATCATAAGGACTCAGGATCGGTAAAGCTGGTTCGCCCCCAAACCAGCAAGTGGTGCACATCGGCCCAAATTTGATCCCGGTGGGTCGCATCTGCCGGATGCGACTGCTTGGTGGGTCGCATCTGCCAGATGCGACTGCGTGGTGGGTCGCATCTGCCAGATGCGACCTTGTTTAAACTTTTGGTCAGTCCCCTTAGGAATCGACACGAGAACACTATGTCCCTCATCAGCGGAGTCGTTGGGCTGGCCGGTTGGTCACTTCTGGCATTCCAAGCTGCCCCCCAGCGCAGCGTCGAAGTCACGGAAACCAATCAGGCTACTTATCGAGCCGAGTTCGTGGGCTTTGGCGGCAACTCAGTGGAAGTTCGATCGGGACAAAACCGCAAAGTTCCTTTCGAGAACATCCTTCGCGTGCGATTCATTGGGGGCAAAGCGGCTCCTTCCGAACTGCAGATGTCCATCGAATTGCGTGGTGGCAGTCGCATTGCGGCCAGTGAAATGACCAGCGACGGGAAGAGCATCACCATCGCCAGTGGTGGTGGGCCACTGGTGTTTTCGTCGAAGTCGGTCAGCACGTGCTTGTTCGCAAAACTGAACGCGGAGTTGCTGCCGCAATGGAAATCGTTCGTTGAATCGCAGGTAGCCTCGGACATGTTGGTATTGGCTCGGGCCGAAGATGCGCTCGACAAGATCGAAGGTCTGATTGGCAAAGTCACTGCGGAGTTTGTGTCGTTTGATGTCGATGGTCAAAGCGTAGAGGCGCCGCGCGAGAAGCTGGCAGGGATCAAGTATTTTTCCACTGAGAAAGCGCTTGGCCCGCTGTCTGGTGTGGTCCGCGACATTCATCGCAACGAATGGATTGTGTCGTCCATCACCTCTGCGGGTGATGCATGTACCCTGACCTTGAACTGCGGTGATACCGTCAAGTTGCCTGTTGCGGACATCATGGAAGTGGATCTGTCGTACGGCAACTCGCGTTATGTTGCTGATTTAGAGCCCATCGACCGCACTAGTTTGCCGCGGTTTCAGTTGGGTATCGAGCTGCCGGACGCGGCCAAGTTGTTTGGTGCTCGTCGTGTCGAGCCGAAAGCTGGGCCGGGATTGAAAGGACCAAGCGTGGAATTCGTCGGCGCAGGCTCAGCGACTTACCGGGTTCCAGCTGGCTTTTCAAAGCTCGTCGGGACCGTCGAATTGAAACCTGGTGGTCAAGCCTTCATGGCCTGTCGAGCAGCGGTGATGCTTGAGAACAAAGTCCTCTGGGAACACAACTTCGAAGCCACTCGACAACCCCAAGAAATAACGCTGACCGTTGAAAGCGATAAACGCCTGCGGTTAGTTGTCGAAACCAAAGCCGAACATCCATTGGGGGATACGGTTATCTGGAATCAGCTGCGGTTGTTGAAGTAATAGAAGGCTTCAATTCTGATGTACGAGATCTCTGTACCATGTGATGCGATCACAGAGATACCGGATGGATATTACCCAGGGAAAACTGGGCTGGCGTTTTGGTACGGAGACCCGAATGAGTTTTGCAACATGAGTATGATGTTGCTCAAGAGACCAGATGGCGAACTTAAGGTTTGGCCGAGTTATGCCTGGCCAGAACGCCACGCTTACTTTCAGTCGAGCAAGCCTGAAGATGGTGGCAATCGATTCGATCCGCCTAAATCTGATAGGTAGATCGACTGGACCGCCTCTCTCACTGAACCAATGGTCCTTGAACATTGTCATCTGATCACTAAAGCCCGTGACTTTAGGGTGGCACGCTCCAATAGTGCTCTGTTCACATTGAGTTTTTGGGTTGATGAGCTATTTCGATTCCCTCGATTCAATCGATTAGCGGAAGCCGTCAAGGCTTTTGGGGGCCTCCGCAGTACTCTCGAAATGCTCGAGGGCTTGTCGATCATTGGGTAGCGGAAGCCGTCAAGGCTTTCGGAGGCTGCCAGTACTCGCGAAATGCTTGAAGGGTTAGAGGCGGTTACCAGAGCAAAAACCGGGGCTAACGCCCATCGGTTAATCCCGCAGATTTACTCGGCGGATCGTTCGGTTTCTCACTAACTTGAGACGCGGTGACGAATGGCGCCGAGGGCATAATCGAGATCGACAACTTACCCATCGGTGAAAATGTTTTTCGACTGTGGCATGAGTCTGGTAAGTTTGAGGAAGTCGTCCTCAACGGTGTAGAACAGTCAGCAGATCGCAGCAGAATTACTTTCAAGCTGGACGCGGGTTTGAATGATCTTGGAACTATGGAGCTGCAAGATACCCAGTTCAAGATCGACCCCGACAAAAAGTAGCGTGAACTCGGCTCGATGGATTGTGCGCAATTGTCAACCGAGCGACGACATAAAAAATCTCTCGCGGGAACTGGATCACCTGATTCAGCGTCTAGCCTTCTGCTGCTGGGTCCAGTTTGCTGGTTTATGGCGGTTTTTAGGGGATTGAACTCACTTTCGACCCAAGAAATCGCCCGCTTTTCAGCCTAAAATCGGCTAACTGAGCTTTCGGAGCAATAAAAAAGCCAAACTTGGGTACCAGTTGGCAAGTGTCCGCGAACTGAAGCGCAGCGTTAGTCGGGGAAACCTGACGCTGGCAGCGTCAGCCGCGGGCAATTTAACTACGGCCCAATTAGCCGCGACAATTCACTACTTTTCTGTGCGACCACGGGAATATGTCATGATACGAACTCGACTTCGACTGTTGCCACTCTCTTTGGCAGTGTTTCTCGGACTTCAAGCTGGAGGAAGTTTGGTGCGTGGTCAGCAAGAAATTGGATTCGCAGAGAAATTTGCGCTGTCGTCTGATCGTTCCGCCGCTCTGGCGCAACTGATTCCAGGCACAGATGAGTATTTTTATTTTCACTGCCTGCATCATCAAAACGAAGGTGAGTTCGCCAAGGCCCAAGCGATCATCGAACAGTGGCGAGCCAAGTTTGGTGACACGCCGCAAGTGGTCAACATGGCCGCTCGGCAGACGCTGCTAACTTATAACGAGAACCCTCAACGCACCTTAGATTTCCTTCGTGACCGTTTGGGGCTCGACTTCAATCATGCTCCGCCGTCGAAGGATCGGGCGGCTGAACTGCCGAGTGTGCTGGATAACGGATTGCTCACTACTGAGCGAATGTTGGAACAAGCGATCGCTCAAGATCGTTCGCTCAGTCAGATTGAAACCTCGGGCTTGGTGCTGCTGATGGAGCGTCAGTTGGCTCCTGATCAATTACGAGCTCTATTGCAGCGCGTTGATCGAGCCGACTTGCCAAAGTTGGTCGAACGTATCGCTGAAGAGCTGGCAATGAAAGACTCGTCAGGTTTCGGTTGGGCTCCGATTCATCAGCAACTGACTCTAACGCAACTCGATCAGCTTCTTAAACTACGTCCGAACTTGTTGGAGCAAGATAACTTCGTGCGAGCCTACGCGGCGCGTTTGACTCCGCCTGAGGGCAGTTCACTTACTGATAAAGCTGAGTTGCGAGCCTACTTGCAGCGTTTGCTTGCGTGGCGGCGACGCTTGCCAGCTTCGCAGAACAGTTTCAAAGCGCTGGTGCTCGGCAATTTGCTGAAACTCGACATGAGCGAAGCGAAATACGATCGAGCGCTGTTCATCGAGTATCTCGGTCTACCTCGCAACGCGTTTTACTATGATCTCGCGAGGTTTAAGAACGCTGTGCCGCCCTTGGCCGAACTAGGTTACGTGATGCAACCCCAGGTTACATTGCCCGTGGTCGGCGACGATTCACAGCTGGTGCAACGCTACTTGGAGCATTTTCTAAAAGACGCAGAGAACGTCGATGAGTTCGCTAAGTTCCTAAACCGCGAATATCTCGAACGCGTTTTGGCTGAAACGAAGATTCTGAACGGTATCGGAAGTGCCGCCACTTGGTATGCGAAGCTGTCAGCGACCGATCAAAAAGCGTTGCGTGAGCGTGTCGAGTTGCGATTTGCACCTCAAAACAAACATCAATTCAGCGCCGCCGACGATGTTAGTCTACAAGTTGAGTTGAAGAATGTGCCGCAGTTGATCCTCAAGATCTACAAGATCAATACGCTCAATCACTATCGTGGTCGTGCTGAACCCATCAACACGGACATCGACTTGGACGGACTGGTCGCCAACGTCGAACAGAAAATCGAATACACACAGGCAGCGGAGTTACGTCATGCGGAATCGATCGCTTTGCCAGACCTAAGCGGGCGTGGGGTGTGGGTCGTCGATTTGCTGGGAGGAGGACAGCGTTGCCGCGCAGTTATTCAGAAGGGCAGCTTGGTAGCACTCGAGCGACTTGGTGATGCAGGGCACGTGTTCCAAATCGTCGATGAAACCGGTGAACAGCTCAAGTCAGCTCATATCGAACTTGGCGGGCGAACCTACGAACCAGATTCCAATGGCAAAATAATTCTGCCATTCGCGGAACAAAATGTCACTCGCAACTTGATGCTCGTCGATGGCGACTTCGCAGCTATTCAACTGTTTGTGCATCGCAGCGAGACCTACGAATTGCAAGCTGGATTCTTGCTGGACCGACAAACGCTGGTGGCGGGTACGCAAGCCTCATTGGCCATTCGTACGCGTTTGAATTGCAATGGCAGACCAATCAGTATCGAGTTGCTCGAAGAACCATCGCTGACGATCACGGCAACCGATGTCGAAGGGATCGCCACTTCACAAGTCGTCAGTGGACTCAACTTGGACGATGGCGATGACTTTGTGCACAAGTTTCTCGTTCCGCAACGCTTGTCGCGTCTATCGTTTCAACTGAATGGACGTGTCTACAATCAAAATCGAGACGAACGTCAAAGTGTGTCGACCAGTTACTCGATGGGCTGCAATGGTATTCAGCAGTCGGACCAGATCGCGGACTTCTTCTTACGTCAGACACGGGGTGGTTTCCGTTTGTTAGTGCTCGGCCGCAACGGCGAACCGATCGGCCGGTTGCCGGTTACTGTAACGGCAAAAGTTGAGCGTTTTGCGTCGCCGGTTGGAGTGAGCTTGGCAAGCAATGAGCAAGGTATCATTGAACTGGGTGCTCTTGAAAACGTGAGCAACATTTCGGTCAGTGCACAGGGTGTTCAGGCCAGTCAGTTCCAACTGCATCGCTTTCATCGCAACTGGCCTGCGGTGGTTCACGCGGGCGTGGACAGCAAGATCGTGCTACCTCTTGGAAAGGATGCATCCGACGCGACGCGATTTACGCTGTATGAGGTTCGACGCGGCGTACAGCATTCCGCTCAGGCTGACAAATTGAAAGTGGTGAGCGGCGCGATTGAAATCAGCGGCTTGGCGGCAGGTGACTATGTGCTTTCGGATTATGAAGCTGGGCAGCGAATCAGTATTGTTGTCGCCGATGCCAAAGCGAACGATACGTTGATGGCCGCTAAACATCGCATATTACAAGCGGCTAGCTTGGCACCGATCGCGATCCGCCGGGCCGTCATCGAAGGGAACAACCTGGTTGTAGAAGTCACCGGTGCCGAGGAATCAACTCGCATTCATCTGCTTGCGAATCCGATGTATCCAGAAGTATCTCGCGGTGCTCAAGTGCAACTGCCCCACCAGCCTCTGACGCAGCAGTTCCGAACGCCGACGTTGAGCATGTTTGTGGATTCTCTGCGGCTGGACGAAGAGTACAGCTACATTCTGCAGCGTCAGGGCATTGCTAAGTACCCAGGCAATATGTTGGCGCAGCCGACCTTGCTCATCAAACCATGGGAAGTTTCGACGACAAATAACACCAACCAAGAAGCTGCTGCGGGCGATCCTATGTCTCGGTTTGCAGCTCCGGCCCCAGCAGCCATGGACATGGGTGCAATGGAGGCGCAACAAAAGATCGGCGGAACCGAAAACTGGAAGAGTTATGACTTCCTGGCTACCCCGACGGCACTGGCATCCAACGTCGCATTGGAAAATGGCAAGGCAAGTATTCCCATCAACATGTTGAAGGGTTACTGCAATGTGACGGTAGTTGCAGTTCATGCAACTGCCTCAGACTCGCGAACAGTGGTCTTGCCTGAACCTGAGTTGTTGGTTCGCGATCAACGCTTGAAGTCGGCGTTTGCACGCGATACCCATTTAACTCAAACGCAGCGTGTGGAAGTGCTGCCAGCGAATGAGAAAAAGTTGATCGGCGACCCACGCACTCGGCGCGTACAAACCTATGCATCGATCGGCGATGTCTACCGATTGTATGGAACCCTCTTGTCGAATGCTGAATGGGATAAATTCAACTTTATTGCGAAGTGGCATCAACTGTCGGATGCCGAGCGACGCTCGCGCTACAACGAATTGGCTTGCCATGAGCTGAATTTCTTCTTGTATCACAAGGATCGCAAGTTCTTTGATGCGGTCGTGCGTCCATTGATTGCTCAGAAGCTTGATAAGCAGTTAGTGGACTTGTGGCTGCTCGGGGAATCACTGGCCAGCTACGATCAACTGTGGCGCGTGCAGCGTCTGAACACGCTCGAGAAAATCTTGTTAGCGCAGAGCATTGAAGCCAGGAAGGTCGGAACCACTCGTTGGTTGAGTGATGTCGTGAGTGCGAATCCACTTGATCCTCAGTGGCGATCACGGCGATTTGAAGTTGCCCTGAGAGGCATGGCCTTGGACGCGGGGCGAATGTCGGGCGCCGACGGTTTCGTTAAGGCACTTAACGCGGTCGAAGAGAGTGCAAGCTTTGATAGTCGCGCAGGCGGCTTTGGTGGTGGTATGGGCGGCATGGGTAGCGGCGGCATGGGCGGCTTAGGCGGTGCTGTTGCAAACGAACCCAGTTCGGGTCCAGTGGACGCTTTAGATTTAGCCGATGCTCCAACAGATAAGCGACAAAACCGATTGGCTGAAGGCGAAGCGAAAGCAGAATTGCCTGGAAGACGTGCTCGCGGAGCGTTAGGACTTGAGCGGGGCTTGGCTAAACCCAAGCGAGCAGAGTTTTTTGCGACCTTGGATCAAACGCGAGAGTGGGCAGAGACGCAATATTACCGAGTTCGCTTGCAAGGACAAACGGCTGCACTGATTCCTGCTGGTCCGTTTTGGCGCGAGTATCTGGAGAAGGGTGGCAATGATCCGTTTCTCCCGAGTTCGCTCGATCTTCCAACCGGTTCGATCAATGAAGCCCTCTGTGCGTTGGCTGTCATCGATCTTCCGCTGGATGGCACATCGCCGGAAGTCTTGATCGAGAACGAACAATTGGCTTTGAATACCAAGTCCGCTGCGATCGCTTTCGTCGAGAGTATCGAGAGTGCAGGGCAGGGGGGCAACAATGAGAACATCTTGGTTGGTCAGGATGTCTACCTCGCTCAACCCAACACCAGCGAAGATGCTAACCGTCCGTTGCAAGGACCTTTACTTCGAGGTATTCCGTATCGTGCCAACGTTGTCGTCACCAATCCAACGAACACCAAACGACTGGTTCAGGTGTTAACACAAATTCCTGCTGGCGCATTGCCACTCGCATCAGGAAAAGTAACTCGCAACACTCCGATCGATTTAGCTCCATACAGCACGGCTCAAGTGCAATACGTGTTCTACTTCCCTGCCGAAGGCGAGTTCGAACACTATGGTTCACAGATTAGCAGCGAAGGCAAGCATGTCATCGCGACGGATTCGAAATCGCATCGTGTCCTGGCTAAGCCTGAATCGGTCGACGAGACCACTTGGAGCTACATTGCGGATTGGGGAACAGCGGACCAAGTCTTCGCGTTCCTGAAGAAAGCCAACTTGCAGAAGATTGATCTCGATCGCATCGCATTCCGCATGCAGGACAAGGCCTTCTTCGAACAAGTGACGGCTCTACTGTCAGCAAACAATGTCTACGTTCAGAGCTTGTGGGCTTATGCTGTCCGCCACAATGCACCGGAGCAGATCCAGCAGTTGCTGCAAAATCGTCCAGACTTCGTCGGGCAACTTGGAGCCGTGTTCACCTGCCCGCTGGTGAATATTGATGCTCGCGAGCAAATGAGCTACGAGCACTTAGATTACAAGCCGTTGGTGGTTGCACGCATCCATCAACTTGGCCCGAAAGCGGTCATACTCAACGATGGCCTGTTTGTGCAGTACCAAAAGCTATTGAATGTTATCGCTCATCAGCGGTCGATCAACAACGATCAGCAATTGGCAGTTTGCTACTACATGCTGCTCCAAAATCGGATCCGAGAAGCCCTCGCTTGGTTTGAAAAAGTCGACGCAGCTAAACTCAGTTCCAAGTTGCAATACGACTACTTCGCAGCTTACCTTGGTTTCTATCGCGGCGAGTACGATCAGGCGGCTCAGTTGGCGACTCAATACGCTGAACACCCTGTGTTGATGTGGAAGGATCTATTTGCGCAAGTGGGCGATCAAGTTCGTCAACGCAAGGCTTTACAAGCTGGGCAGGATATCACCAGCGTCACGTCGCTAGACGGCAACTCCAATCGGCAACAGCGGATGTTGACCGACGGTCGTGAAGCCAAGCAGACCGAAGCGGCTGCAGAGACGCCCACGTTGGACTTGACCAATCAAGATGGCACATTGTCGATCGAATATCGCAATTTGGCGGATGTGAAGATCAATTACTACCTGATGGATATTGAGTTGCTGTTTAGTCGCAATCCGTTTGTGGCTCGCAGTGGCGACACCATTCCAGTGATTGAGCCGAACTTGCGAGAGCAGCTAACGCTGGACAATGCCGTGGGATCGCGTCGACTCGAGTTGCCAACTCAATTGAGAAATCGCAACCTGTTAGTTGAAGTGACCTCGCGAGGCATCTCACGCAGCACTGTAGTGACGGCTAATTCGTTGGCGGTGACAGTGGTCGAACCGTTCGGGCGAGTGCAAGTCCTGTCGGCTCAGGGCCGCAGTCCGCTCGAGCAGGCTTATGTGAAAGTCTACGCGCGACACAAGGATGGTAGCATCAAGTTCTACAAGGACGGCTATACGGATTTGCGTGGGCAGTTTGACTATGCCACGTTGAGCACATCGGGTTTGGATACTGTCGATCGTTTTGCGATTCTGGTGTTGCATGATTCGCAGGGCGCGGTAGTGCGCGAAGCTGCACCACCGACGAGATAGCATTTGAAAGATTGGCAGATGAACGTAGCGGAAGCCGTCAAGGCTTTCGAGGGCTACCGCAATGCTCTCGAAATGCTTGAGGGCTTGTTGATGATTGCGTCACGGGCAGCGTGAGCCGACGGCGCTAGCGGCCCGTTGATTTAGTGAGCCGTCGGCTCACAATATCAACGCGCCGTCGGCTCACAATATCAACGCGCCGTCGGCTCACAATATCAACGCGCCCTCGACGCATTCCGCTACGAGATTGTCGGTTTTTTTGGGCAGTCGCGTTTGACTTTTGAGATTCGTTGTTTTTCAGCCCCCAGAGGTCGTAGTTCGGACGTCATCGAGCGGCGTCCAATGATCAAAAGTTGCAGCTTGACCGATGATGTTGCCATCGCGATCGAGAACCATCCACAGCAGTGCTTGTTCGATTCTGAATCGTTTTCCAGTTCGCGAAATACGGATTCCTCGATAGTCGTCTACGTATCCTTGCTTGCGAGTTTGGTCGAGCAAGCGTTGGCGCTCGTCGCGATGCAAGGGTTCCGCGGTCAGTCGCGAGGGCATGCCGAGGAATTGATCGAGCGACATCTCCCACAGTTCGAGTGCGCGTTGATTGCCGTAGACAAAGGCTGGGTCGGTTTGAGTTCCATGCGCGACAACGACTTGAGGACTGTTCCAAAGCGCCAGCAACTCTTCTGCGGGTGATGATCGCTTCAGTAGCTCTTTACCGGTCCAGCGGCGATACGAATCGAGCAGGTTCTGCGTTAGCTCAAGCCACTGCGCGTGCGGTGCATTCTCTGGGATGGGATTCATACTGGCGATTGGAGGAAAGCGGAGAGTTGCAAAATAACCAATCTTAGATCACTTTCCTGCTTGTGTGTGGTTCACCTCGGGTTTTAGGATTCAAGCGGACAGAGTAGGCAACAGCGCGCGATTACAGAGGTGAGGCAAGAGGCAAGCGAACAGGCTACAATGGTTGACGTTGAAGTGGACCGGCTACAAACAAAGTGGAGTGGTGATGAGCGTTGTTGAGAGCTTGAGAGTTTTGCCATCGGTGTGCCCGTTGGATTGTCCAGATGCGTGTTCATTGGAAATTACTGTCGACGGCGACAGGATGGTGAAGCTTTCGGGTGCCGATCATCCGGTGACTCGCGGGTTCGCCTGCGTGAAGATGGCCAAGTATCCCCAGCGGCAAGAGCACGCAGATCGATTGTTGGTTCCGCAGCGGCGCGTGGGACGCAAAGGGGAAGGACGATTCGAACCGATCACTTGGGATGAAGCGCTCGATGAAGTGGCGGCTCGTGTGAAAGCCAACCTGGCCAAGTACGGCGAGCAGAGTGTCTTGCCGTTTAGCTATGCAGGCACCATGGGAATCATCGAACGGGATCATCCAGTGGCCTTCTTTCGGGCGCTGGGGGCGAGCGAGTTGGACTGGACGATCTGCTCGACAACAGCCAGTGCTGGCTGGGAAGCCAACTATGGGCCGCGCAAGCTATCGGTTGCTCCCGAGGACGTCGTGCATTCAAAGCTGATCGTTCTGTGGGGCATCAATGTGCTGCGTTCGAACAGCCATTTGGTACCGATCTTGAAGGAGGCTCGTAAACGCGGCGCAAAGATTCTGCACATCGATCCGTATTGCAATGAAACCAGTCGCTTTGCAGATGAGAATTGGCAAGTAATCGTCGGCACCGATGCGGCGCTGGCGTTGGCGATCGGTGGTGAGATCCTGCGAGCCGGTCGCGAAGATAAAGAGTACTTGGCGGCCCACGCGAACGACTTGAGCGAGTATAAAGCGGCCTGTGAGCAGTGGCCGGTGGAACGGGCGGCCGCCTTCTGTGGCATCGCAGCGGAGAAGATTCGGCATCTGGCAGATGAAATCGGTCGCGAACCAGCGACGTTCATTAAAGTCGGCTACGGGATGAGTCGCAATGAAGGTGGTGGCAACGCGATACGAGCGATCACGCTGTTGTCGGCCCTCACCGGATCTTGGCGACATCTCGGTGGCGGCGGAGCGTTATCGACTAGCGGAGCGTTTGGGCTGAACGATTATCGCGTCGCGGGTAAACACTTATTGAAACCCGATCGTCGCGTTGTGAATCAGAATCAATTTGGAAAAGCGTTGGCGGATACGCAGTCGCCGATATCAACGTTGTTCGTTTTTAATTCGAATCCGGCAGCGGTTGCACCTGATTCGAACGCGGTCCGCAAAGGGTTGGCTCGCGAAGATTTGTTTACTGTTGTGCTCGAGCACTTTCAAACCGACACAGCCGACTATGCAGATATCTTGTTGCCTGCGACGACCTTTGTCGAACATACCGACATCTACACGGCTTATGGTCACTATTATTTGCAATGGGCCGAGCCGATTGTGAAGGCTCGTGGGGAAGCCAAGTCGAATCGTTGGGTGTTCCAGCAATTGGCGGCGAGATTAGGATTGACGGATGAAGTGCTTTCGTGGAGCGCCGATCAGTTGGCCGCGGATCTTCTGCGAAGTTCGAATCCGTATCTAAGTGGCATTACGCTGGAGCGATTAAAAGCGGAGCGAAGTATTCGATTGGCATTGCCGACTGATTTCAGGCCTTATGCGGATGGCAGCAACTTTGAAGATCGCAAGATTCGATTCTCCCCAGCACCAGTGCAAGTTGAGTTTCGTGAGCAACCGACAGTTGAGTATCCGCTGCGATTGATTTCACCGCCGGGTGCCTTTGTGTTGAACACGAGCATGGGGAATATTGAAGAGTTGCTGCGAGCTGCGGGTGGTGAGCCGACGGTGCTGGTTCATCCTGAGGATGCCACGTCGGCGGGAGTTAAAGATGGTGAACGCATCAAGATCACCAGTAGCGTAGGTTCGATTGTTCGCAAAGTGATTGTCACCACCGATGCTCGAGTCGGTGTGGTGGTAGCTGTCGGTCAATGGTGGCCGAAGTTGGCGCCGGACAAGAAGAGCCTGAATGATCTGACGAGCCAAGAGTTGACGGACTTGGGCGGGGGATCGTTATTTGGAAATGCAGTGGTGAGGATTGAGGCTCAGGGCTAGTTTCCCAGGGCTAGTTTCCCAGTGCTAGTTTAATGAGTAATGGTTAATGCAAAATTGAAAATGCAAAATGAACCAACCATTGCGGTTGTTGCGATGATTGCCACAAAGGAACGCAGAGAGCACAAAGAGAGTGGCTCCATCGCATCCAGCTCTGCGACAATGTATCGATGCATTTGGGCATCCTTGAGCGCATACCCACCTTGAAGCTTTGGGATTTGTGAATTGCTAAGTAGCGGAAGCCGTCAAGCATTTCGAGTAGCCACCGTCGCCAGACGGTGGACACGATGCGGGGTGACTAACCACCGCTTGGCAGCGGCGGCTACCGATGCCCTCCGAAAGCCTTGACGGCTTCCGCTACCCAATGATCGACAAGCCGTCAAGGCTTTCGAGGACCAGCCGGGATGTTGCGACTCGGCGAAGCGTAGGCTGCTAACAACCTCAGCCCTCGTCGCCATTCGTCACCGCGTCTCAAGTTAGTGAGAAACCGAACGATCCGCAGAGTAAATCTGCGGGATTAGCCGATGGGCGTTAGCCCC
>JANRMD010000224.1:0-14948 GCA_033761895.1 Pirellulaceae bacterium
AGCAGCGCTCGGGTCGCACCTCTGCGTTGCCCTATCCTCTGCTGGGTTAATGGAAACTTAGATCGTAAAATAATGCCGTGCAAACTATTGACAACACAAAGTTTTTCATAGAAGTGGCACACGAAAACCCAAACACCCAAACCCAAAAATCTAATGTGGACGGAGCACTAGGCTAACCCAAAAATCAAGTTGTGACGAAACTCTACCGCGCAATCTGCAGATAGCTGAACTGTACGCCTGGTGTGCCACTGGCTGTGCCAGTGCAAACGGAGGAGCTATTGTTCACCAGAAGTAGACTCCCTAGTGCGAACAGCGTCACACGAGAGCCGCCGAAGTTGTACGGTTTAAGTGACGATCAAGTTGGGTGATTGGTAAATCGCCATGGTTGAGTCGCAGTCCACATTAAAGCATCTGCTAATTCGAACCGTATCACTTCGACAGATTTCCGTTTAAGACTCATGGTTTGGATCGACCACCTTGTTGTTTCGAATTGTCTCCTTCGTTTGCACTGGCACAGCCGGCACAGCCAGTTTGTGTCACTAAATTGCTACTGGTTTAACTGGATTATTCACGAGGAAACGAAATATCGACGGAATGGGCTGCTAAATCAAGACTTGTGAGGTGAAGGTAGCGGAAGCCGTCAAGGCCCGTCAAGGCTTTCGGATTGCAGAGGATGCGTCTGAATTCCCGAAATGCTTGACGCATTCCGCTACCGATCATGGATAATCTGGAACTAAGACTCATCTGACTATAGACGATCGTGATAGAGGTCTGCACAAAAAAATATTCTGACAAAATCGTTGAAAGTAGTTATTGAATGTGTTAAAACCGCTCGCAATTGTGACACGCAGCTTGGAGGTGGAGATAGGTCTAGCTTGGTGTTCTGCACCGTGGACGGCGTTGCGCCGTCCGAGCGTCCTGCTTTACATTGCATCACAAGGAAGACTGTTTCAGGCTCGCTATCGTCCGGTAGGGACACTAATTAGCGGCGGGTCTGGGACAACCTCGCCATTCGCGGTTCCGCCGCCAATTAGTGTCCCTACCGGACGGCGAGCCAGTGAGTCTTCCATGTTCCAGGTCTTGAAGTAGAAATCCGCCTCCAATCCAACGGGGACTGTTACCGGTAGTAATCAACTATCGGTGACATCCCCGCGCTGCGGTTCACGACGTTGATTGAACCGCAATACGTTAGCCTCGGTTTCTGCCGCGTGAACCGGTGCTAACGCACTGCGGTTGATCCCCAAAACCTAATCTGGACAAACACTATCTCTTCTGAAGCATAGCTAATAGAGTCAACGAGGCGAAACTATGGCGGCACATCAAACTAGCCTCGCGGAGGTTCGTCGAGCTCTCGCGGCTCGCGATCCCAAACTAGTCGAACTCGTCTACAAAATTCTCACCGATGAGGTCCAGCCGGAAACACCGCTACCCGATAACGCCTACACGTTCCCAAAATTCATCGCGGAACTTCAGAGCCGCGAGTTTCGAAGAAAAACGCTCGAAGAACAGAAGTCGTTTCGCACGCAACGCATCGCAGAACTGGAATCCAGCGCCGCGCCCTTCCCACTGCCTGATCGCTATCGAGTCGGCGAAATTCTGCTCGAACTTTGGCAAGCCAGTGATAGCTTCAGTCGTTCGTGCTTGTTCGAGATCATCGCGCAAATTCCACTTGTCTACGGGCCGTGGAAAGCGCTTAAGCGAATCTTCAAAGAGGCCGAAGCGAAAAATGATATGGAGGTTTACGGCGCATTGGCGGCTCGTTTCGATATGGCATTGGCTGATGGCAAGCACAGTGTCAGTCAACGCACACTGGGTTACCTATGCCGTCGCGCTTGGCGGACACTGCGCAAAGTTGGTGAATCTTTGCCCGGCTGTTATGCCGACGTGGCTTCCGATTTTCTTTGCCGATACGACGACCAGCACACTAACAATGGCTTCCTGAAGTCATGGATCTTCAATCACATTTTCTTTCACACAACCGGTTCGTACGACGGAGGACGTTTTCACTTCGGTCGCTACGTAAGTGGTAAAGGCTACATTCAACGTTCGACAAGTTGGATGAAGTATCGCGCCTTCGTGGAAGCTTGGCAGCGATCTCCGCGCCCGCTGTTTGCACTGCTTCAGGATGCTCGCAGTGAATCGGTACGGCAGTTCGCTACGATGGCGCTCAAGACCGATTTTCGCGCGGCCCTTCGCGACGTCGAACCGAGCTGGGTAGCCAGACTGACTGCGGTCGGCAGCGGATCGATCGACGAATTTGTGGTTTGGATTCTCAGCAACGTTCCCAAGTTTGAACAAGCCAAGTTCCGCGAGCTGGGTTTGCATGACGCAGTGTTGCGACTGTTCCAATCTCCATCCGAGAAAGCGGCTCAGTTCGCGGCTGACTATGCAAGAACGCATGCGCGCGATCAGAGCGTTGCACAACTGATTCGTTTGGTTGAAAGCCATCACAAACCGGTTTCGTCCCTCGCTTTTGATTTACTCAAGGCATTGGATCCACGTAAAGAAGTTGGCTTGGAAGCTTGGGGCCAGTTGCTGGAGATCGAGCGTTCATCGAGTTTCGCTAGCGAAGTGTTGCGCAAGCACTTTGGAGCCTCTGAATTGACCGCGGATTGGTTGGCGGAGCGAGTGCTTTGCAATTCGCGTCCTGCCAGACTGTTTGCCATCGACTTGCTGCCCAAGCTGCATCCGATCAAGAAACTGGGCGTTGAGTTCTTGATGCGTTTGCAGGCTCGCATCAATCCCATGGCACGCAATCACGGCGACGCGGCCACATTTGTGTGCGACAAGCTTGAATTGCTTGATGTCGGGCAACTCGATGCAGACTCACTGCAGAAGTTATTGATCCACCCATTCACTCGCGATCGAGTTATCAATTGGATGTCGCGCGGGATCGCCAAGCCGCAACAACTTCAAGCAGCATTTCTAAAGCAAATCGCCTATCATCCAACCTACGATCGCACGCCTGTTGTATTGGCCATGAACCAGGGGGCCTTTAAGGATCAGTTTCCCTTCAGCGCCGACCTGTCGACGCAAGTCCTGCAATGGTTGGGTGATGTACGGATGTTTTCGCCTACGGAGTTGGGCTTCGAATGGTTGATGGAGTTAGTGCAGCGCAGTGAGCCGCGCTATCACGACTTCGCAGTGCAAACGATGTCGAAGGCTTTCTTGCCAGCAGATTTTGCTGCGGCTGGAGGCGACGATGCATCAGCGAGCAAGTCAACTGAAAAGGGAAGTGAGCAAGCTGCGGACAAGCCGGCTGTGGATCTGCAAGGGGCTTCGTTTGTGTTCACTGGCAAACTCGCAACAATGACTCGCGATGAGGCTCAAAACAAAGTCACAGCGGCTGGTGGAGCGAACTCGAATACGGTTGCCAAGAATTTGGACTACCTCGTGATCGGCGATGAAGGCTCTCCACTCTATGATCAAGGTCGCAAAGGGAGCAAGCAACTCAAGGCCGAGAGCCTCATACAAGCTGGCTCGGCGATGAAGATCATTTCCGAAACCGCTTTTTTGCAGATGCTGGCTGGTGAGAAACGCGAGTTCTCGGAAGATGCTGTGCAAGCCGGTTGCGAACGCCTGTGGCAGATGATGGTGGGTGCCGCGAAGATCGATGATCCGCTCGCTAAATTCGCTCGCATCTACATTCGACACCATCATCCTGAAATATGTTTGAAAGAGACCGATCGCCCAGTGGACCCAGGGGCTGAGATTCCACCGACGTTTCTTACCTTCGAGCGTGTGAAGCCGTTGTTCAATGACAACCGAGAACCGCTTCGCAAGTTGGCACTGGAGCTGGCGCGTTATGAATTTGCGCGTTGGCAACCGCCGATGGATGGATTGGTTGAGATGTGCGAAGCGTCGGATTCAAGCGTCCGAGATTTAGTGGCCGAGGCACTGACCTGCGAGGACTTGCCCGACAACAAACGTTTCCGGTTGGATCCAAGTGTGCTGACCGCTGATGCCGTCTATAGCTTCTGTGAATCGCAGGATGAGGCCACGCGTGCGCTGGGCATGAAACTGATCGATTTGCATCCTCGACTGAGGCTGCCGGAAGAGTTGTTCAGGTTGACAGAAAGTCCCGATGGTCGTGTGCGAGCCTTTGTGATCCGCACCTTCTGGTCGCTGTATCATGATCGCGGAACCACTGCGACTTGGAAGCCACAGTATGTGCCCAGCAAGTCGACTGTGGGGACCAAGAAGAAACCGCTGACCGAGCAAGAGATCGCAGCTAAGATTGGGAGCGGCCAACCAGCTCGACCTGAATCTCCGCCGGCCGATACTGCTGCGTTGCAATCACTGCTACGTCGCGTTCTGTTTGAGTTACCGCCCGGTCGTCCGCCGCTTCAAGAGAAGACAGCAGGTCAAGTTGTCGCGAAGCTGCGACCACTGCCGACACGCAAAGCGAAATTGAATTGGGTGGAAACCATCCGCGATTTGGCGATCGAAGACGCCGGCTTTGCAAAAGTGGTTTCGCCCGTGCTCAGCGAGTTCATGTTGTCGCGAGGCAAGAGTGAACAAGCGGCTTGTTTAGTCGCGGTTACTCGCATTCGCGTTGCTCATGGAAACGACGTCGTTGGTGCTGTCGTTGGTGCTGCTGCGTCGAACAAGAATGGAGACGAACTGCGATGAGCATCCATGAAAAAGCCTTTCAATATCGCGGCAACGTTCGAGCCATAGCGTCGACTGGCAAGATGCTGTTATGGACCACCGAGCATCCGCAAAAACTGCCGACTGGATTGTTCCAACTGGATACCGAATCGCTTGACTTTTCGGAAACATCGATGCCTTGTGGCGGGGTATCAATGCTCGCCACCGAGAAGCAAACTTGGGTGGGCGGAGATGACCGCAAGCTCTATCAACTTTCTGGAAAATCGATCAAAGCTGTCTGCGAGTTGCCCAAGGTCGCTATCGATTTGGCTGAGCTCACTGAAAATCGCTTGGCTGCCATTGCAGGCAACGAACTATTGGTAATCGACCAGTCTAAGGGCACCGTACTGCAAACGATTCAGCTATCTGAAATGGCGACAGCGCTCGCTTCCGATCCAACGGGCCAATGGATCGCAGTTGGTTTGAACAATGGAGTGGTCTCTGTCTACGAGTGCGAGGACAAGAAAGAGTATCTACAAAGCGAGTCGGCGAAGTTGCACACCGGCGCGGTGACTTCACTGCTGTTCGAGACCGAAGAGTTGCGATTCCTGTCAGCCGGTGCAGATCAGAAGCTGTTATTGACTCACGCGCGCGGCAAGTTAGAACCTGAAGATCGCGGACGCAGTTCGAATCACACCGAGCGTGTTGTGGCCATCGTCCACGCACCGGGTGACCGCTTCATCACGGGCAGCAAGGATAAGACCTGCAAGTCATGGGCTCGCAGTGGTGCCAGCAAGCCCTCGACGCTCAGCGATGGAGTGGTCGAAGTTGTCGATATGACGCTGGTCAACATTCACAATCGTCCGCATCTTGCACTGGCGGGTCGCGATAACTCCGTGCGACTGTTCTTGCTCGATGCGGGTGGTAAGTTTGGAGCGGCTACGCATCGCATCACGGATGCTTATGACCGCGCTGCCAAGCTGCTTGCTCAAGATGACACGACGCAACGCGGCGAAGGGATTGCGGCGCTGGCAAGTTATGGTGACGATCGCGCGGCGGAGATGTTGGCTGCGCACGTGACCAGTGAGAAAGATCATAATCTGCGGATGAAAGCCGCCGAGTCACTGATTGCGAGTGCGCGGCCGCTCGCTACCAAGTTGCTGCAGCCATTGTTGAAGCACGATGATTCGGCGGTGCGATTGGCGGTTTTCGGGGGGCTGTGCCAGCGAGAATGGACGGATCCGATCGAACCGATGCGATTGGCACTGAAAGTAAACCTTGCCAACGTGGGCGTTACGGCCGTCAATCGCTTGGCCGAGTTAGCGAGCAAGGATGAGAACGCAAATCGTCTGTTGATCGAATCGATTAGTCATGCCGTAGCCGATGTTCGGGTTGCATCGCAGATGTTGCTTGAGCAGGTCATGGGTGCCTCAAGTCCCGAGGCGAATCTGGTGGCTCTGACCGCGAAGCAAGGCGACGCGCGTTCACTGGCGCTAGTTCGACTGTTTCAACGCAAGATGCTGGGGGATCGTCGCGTTGAAGCGGCGATTCGACGAGCGGGCGAAGACACGGACGCAGTTGTCAGGCAGCATGCGTTTTTGGTTGGCCTGCTCTCCAAAGAGCGACTGGCCGCAGTGCTGCGATTCCGCGATGTGGGTATCCATCGGCAGTTGCATAACCTGGAATCCATGCAAGCGGAACCGGCCACAGCCGAAGCCAAGGAGCTACCGAAAGCACCCAAGGCCGAGTTCGAATTGACCACCGATGAGATCAGCCCCCTGCTGACCGCCATGGCAAGTCGCGCGATGGATACTTCGCTGCGCGGTGCGTGTGGTTTGGCGTTACTCGGTGATCCGCGATCGCTCGGTATGTTGCTGCAACTTAGCCGCGAAGAAGATGTAGTGGCGCGGTGTGAAGTCTGCGCTGCACTGGCTGCATTGGGTGATGATCGCTCGATTCAGCGGTTGGAGTCGTTGCTCGATGACGATGCGGAAACGGTGCGCGATGCTGCCTTCACTGCCTACGCGAAGGTCACTCGCGAGGACGCTCTGCGCGCATCAACTGCGGGGCTAGCCAGCAAGCATGAGGATGTTCGTCGCCGAGCTTTGCAGGCGCTGGTCACGTATCTTCGCAAATCAGCGAGCAATCAAAAGGCCGGTCCAGCCCGCGAAATGCTGGTCCGAGCGCTGAATGATTCGGCGACATCGGTTCGCAGCGAAGCACTCAAGGCAGCACTAAATCTTGAGATCGATGGCGGAGCCGCTGATACGCTGCGTTTCATCTTGCAGAGTGTACATGCTGATATTCGCCGCGAAGTGCTGACCGAAGTCATCGCTCAAGAGAAACTGCCTTGGGCTTGGGCATTGCTGCTCGAGTTGATGTCGGACCCTGATGCAGTGATTCGCAAGGATGCATTCGAGCACGCCAATCGCAAAGAAAAGAAGAATGAATTAACGCCATTGCAAGCTGCACTCAAGAGTCCCTACGCCGATGTCAGAATGATGGCCGTCGTGCGTTTGAAAGAACTTGCGACACCCGACTCCCAAGCTATTCTGGCGAGTGCGTTTGAAGATGCGGACCGTGAGGTGCGTTTGGCCGCGCTCAAGGCGATCATCGCTCGGGCAGCGGTGGAAGCGTTGCAAGCGGCAATGACGAGCACGCACCAAGATGTCCGGCTGATGGCGGCGACTGCGAGAGCCGCTCAAGGCGACGCATCGAGTCGCGAGTCGCTGCTTGAGTTCGCGCGGGTAGCTGAGCCGGAAGATTCCGAAGCGAAAGGACGTTGGAAGGATGCGCTCAAGCAAGCTCTTGCGGGACTGGCTAGCCTCGGCGACTCTTCTTTACTCAATGACATTGTGCCGCTGCTGACGCACAAGGACGCTGAGATTCGCTGCGCAGCCACGGGTGTGATCGCGGACTTGTTGGACAGTTCGGGCGTCGAGCATCTGAAAGCTCGGCTTCGCGATGAGGACAAAAATGTCAAGGTACGAGCCGCTCACGGGTTGTCGATTTGTGGCGAGTCGGCTTCGATGCCTGTTGTGTTTTCTATCTTGGAAGCGGATTCAAGTTATCAGTATTTGAAGGCTGCAGTCCACTTTGGCGATGCTTCCGAGCGTCGATTGCTGGAGTGTTTGGATTCCAAAGAAGGCGTTATTCGCACAACGGCCCTGCTGGTGTTTTTGTCGCGCGATCTACTGGCTCATGACGGGACGCCGCGGCGCTCGCTGGCCTGCTTATCCGTGAGAAACCCTCGCGTCCGCTTGTTGGCGGCTGAAGCGGTCGAAGCCTTCGGTGATAATGCAGCCTTTGAATCAGTTCTGGTTTCGCTGGTTAATGATCGAGGGGATGCTCCCGCTTGGGAAGTACCGCAGGCTGATATTCAAGCGCTATCGAGATTGCTAGTCTTCGGTAGCGCGGCAGTTCGAGACCGTGCACTGAACGCTTGTCAGTTTCTCTCGGCCGAGAAACAACCGGTCTGGGATCAGAATTGGAAACTAGTGCATGACAAGTTCGCGAGTGATCAGGACATGACTCAGCGCGCGAGTGCCAAGGTACTGCCCAAGCTGCGCGTCGACACGAGTGAACTGAAGCAACTTGCTTTGGGAACTTATATTGCTCTGGTTCGCGAGCAAGGGAGTTACCACGGCAAAGGCAAACGTCCCGCAGCAGGCGAACCCGTTATCAGTATTCGTCAGACCGCGCTGCGACGGCTTGCATTGCTTGCGGAAAATGATGCAGCCATTGAAGCCGTGGTTCGGCCAGTCATGACCCAATCGCTCGGCGATCCCAATCAAGCGGTCCGTACACTGGCATTTGAGAAGCTCGAGTCGCTGAAAGTGGATGCGGATACACGTGCCTTTCTGGCGATCGAATCAGGGCATGCGGATCTGGCTGTTGCAGGCATGCAGTTGCTGACTCGCGATGCAAAACTCGACAATGTACGCAAGATTCTCAGCGACGTGATTCTGACGCGAACTGACTCGCTCGCGTTCGAAGCCGCTCGTTTATTCACGGAGAAAATCAACAAGACCGAAGCTGCGTCAGTGGCCAATGAGTCGCCAGCTGAAATGCTGCGTGTTGCGGCCGTCGCGTGGTTAGTTGATGAATACGACAAGGAAGAGAAGGCGAAGAAGCTGCTCCGTGCGGCGCTGAAATCAAAATATCTAAACGTCAAGAAGCAAGCCGCAATTGGATTGGCCAGCAAGAAGGACAGCGAGGCCTTCGACGCGCTGGTGGCGATGCTTAAGGATGATCAATCGCTTGCCGTAAATGGTTTCGTGATGCTCCGCGACCCACGAGCCGCTGACGCAGCCATGGATCGGATTGAAAACGACAGTGACAAGTCAGCGAATCTGGCTTTGCTGTATGGCATGATTGGCAACATGCGAAATCCTCAGAATGCAGAACGGCTTCTGCGCATGATGGATAATGCCAACTTACGTCCATCTGCGGCGCAAGCACTGCTGACCATCAGTGGCTTTGACCAACCGATCGAAGATCCGCTGGATGAACACGTCGACAAGTCGTGGATGGACAAGCAGCACCCGCGCCACTCCGATGTGCTGGCGAAGCTGCTCAATCGGCATCTTGAATTGGATTGGCTGCCGAAGACTATGCCGCAGTTGATCGAACAAGCACGCTGGTCGAGCGGCAATGAAGTGGATGAACCGCTCGCGCGACTGAGCAAGTGCACCGACGACACCATTCGGCGAATTGCAGTTGCTTCGTTAGGATGGAGACTGAAAAAACGTGGCGCCAAGCCAGAGCCCTTGATCGAGGCACTGGAGCATCGCGATCCCGAAACGAAGTTCTTGGCGGCTGAGGGATTGGCATACGTGGGCCGCAATCAAGGCATCCAAGTGCTGCTGTCCGCCGTCGAGTTACTGAGCGATTTATCGTTGCGTCATCGCGCGGTGTCTGCGTTGGGTGAGTTGGCAGATCCGATTGCCGTTGAAGTCCTCTTGCGTTTGGCCAGCGATGATGAGCACGCATTGCAAGAGTCAGCCGCGGTTGCGATTGGTCACATGCGTAAAACGAATGAGTCGCAGAAGATCTTTGATCTGCTCAAGCGGTTGGTTGCTCAGAAAGGCTCGATTGCCGCGCGAGCCATACGCGGCTTGCGTTACTTCGATTCGGCTGAGGGTTGGGTTCTGATTCGACAAACGGCTGCGGATGAGAGCTCTTGTTGCCGGGCGGTCGCAATCGATCAACTGCAATACAACAACGATCCAGGGACAAAGGATTTGTTGCTCGAGTTAATCGCGCAAGGCAATTGGACTCCGGCGCAATTGGCATCCACGCGACGGTTGTTTGGAATGGAATCGCTTGAGCCCGATTATGCAGCGCTCAAGGGCAATTATGCACTCCATCTTGAACCGCACAATCGCTGCCTGCAAAGAATCTGCAAGTCAGGTGATCCCGCACGGATGCTCGAGCTGATTCCCAAGACCAACGCGGACGTGCGAGAGGTGTTGGCGGCGAACTTAGCGAGCCGCGATCCGTTGCCGATCGAGTTAGCAGTTCCAGCGCTGGAGAACTCGCATCCCGCCGCAGTCGAAGTGGCCGCTCATCTGCTGGGTCGCGGGGGTGAGAAGTCGCACGGCAAAGCTGTTGTGGCTGCGATGCAAAAGTGGCTTGAGCAGTGGGAGAGTATCTTTGCTCGGCCGCAATCGACCTCCTTACAGTTGCCCGAAGTGACAAACTGTGTATGCCGATTGATATGGGCCAGTGGCCGCTGTCAGGCCGGTAAAGCCGAGTTGTTGGCGGTGCTCGACAAACACTTGAATGATGCTGAATTTTTGCCAATTCGAAGTGCAGCGGTCGAAGCAATCGGTTGTTTGAAACTGGCGGCTGCGGATCTCAGCAAACTAACCGTGTCGCTGGAAGATAGCGCCGTGGAGATTCGCTGTGCAGCCGCAGAGTTGGTTGCCGGTGATTCCAAATCGGTGCCTAGTGTGGCTGAGAAGAGTCTTTCGGATCGTAGGATGTTTGAACGTGTCACGCGAGTTGCAAAAAGCAAAGACCTCAGCGAAGTGATCTCAGCTGCGGCTGGTCCACTGCATCGGCAACCGATCGTGATTCCGCAGTTGGTCATTGCCAAGCAAATCGACGCGCTGGCCAAAGTTGCCCATGACGCAAACGCAGATGAACTCGCTCGGCGGGGTGCGATCGAAGCTCTTGGGCAAATTGCAATCAAAGAGTCGCAGAAAGAAATTGAGAGATTTGCAAAGACGGAAAGCAATGAAGAGGAATTGAGGAAAATAGCCTGGCGAACGTTACGAAAGAACAAACGCTTGATGCCTGCGAAGTAGCGGAAGCCGTCAAGGCTGTTCAGCGACCTCGTAGCGGAATGCGTCAAGCATTTCGAGAGTATTGCGGTGGCTCTCGAAAGCCTTGACGGCTTCCGCTACCAAAAATCGAAATATGTACACAGCGACGAAGTGACTTATGGTTGACGAAAACACCAACGAGAGCGGCGAAAGCGAACCTACCGATTCAGGCAATGGGGTCACCCATACCGACGTCTCCATGCAGTACGCTGGGGAAAGTCGCTTGATTCCGGGCGAAGGTGCAACGCAGTTGGCTCTGTTCGGTAATCTGCGGCGCGAACCGGTCTTCCTGGACGGGATACTCAAAGATCCGCTGACCATTCGCGAATCACTGTCAGCCCTCTATGAAGTGGTTGGTAGCGACTATCGCTATGCTCCCAAGGACCGCACCGCTTATCATGCTTTTCAACGTATGCGACGCGAATCAGCCAACTTGAATTCGTGGCAAGCTCAGCATGCCTACTATGACTGGTTGTTTCGCAACGACCCGCTGGCTTTCTTGATTCTTGATCCCGTCATTTCGGTCCATCCCGACAAGGTTTTTCTGGAAGTCTTTAGCAAGGACGAAGGTACTTACGCAAATCTCTCGATTTCGATGGATGCGTTTGAGTTGCTATCGACGCCCGTTTGCGGCACAACCAACATCGACTTCAGTAGTAAGCTATTCCAGAACATCAATCGCTTTCGCAGCTATCGGAAGACTCGCTTTACTGTGGGGCAAGAAGCGGTGGAAGTTTCTACCGAGGGGGCTGGTAGTGTTCTGGAAAAGAAGATCAAGATTCCCGATCCATGGCTGAGAGGGTTTCTGCAAGTGCAATCCGCAGCGATGTTGCCGGCGGATACATTTTCGATAGCTCCGATCGACCTCTACAACGCCCTCCGCCATCTGCGCATGCACAGCGATCAGAAAGGCAAGCGTCGTGGCCTGCGAGTTGAATTGATTCCCGGTGAGAAGCCGCGCTTGGTGCTCGAGCCTTGGGAGACTGTGATTGAAACTTCGGCTGCCGTGTATGCTGGTCGCGATGCCAAAGTGATTCGTGTCTGGGGACGTCGCAGGCTATCGATGTTGCGACGATTGTTGCCGATTGTCTCTTCGGTCGACGTGTATCTGACCGGTAGTGGTTTGCCGAGCTATTGGATTCTGCGAAGTCCACTAGTGACTTTTACGATGGCCATTACCGGCTTCACCACGGCCAATTGGTCCAAAGCGCTCGACTTTGATTTGATGATGCCCAGAAGTGCGAGTCGTACTGCGGCCAGCGAAAAACCGCTGGAGAAGATCGTCAAGCATCTTGCCAAGCAATGGAAGGATGATGAAGCGGGACTGACCAAAGCTACCAAACTGAGTGGCGAACAGTTGATTGAGCAAGTTCAAGCGGGCTGCCAGCAGGGTCAATTGATCTACGACCTATCCGATCGCGTTTATCGCTTGCGACCGCTTACTGAAATTCCACTACAGCTCGATCGGATTGAGTTTCGCAATCAGAACGAACGTCGTGCGCATGATTTGCTGCATCGCAAAAATGCAGTCACGATTGCCAACGAGAATCGTATTTTTGGGCAGGGGCTCGAATTGACTGGAAAGACAACTGTCGAAGAAGACAAACGCGAGTATCGTCCTCAGATGTTGCTCAGCGATGATGGCTTTGTCAGCCGCGCGGACTGCACTTGCAATCAGTTTCGAACGCATGGTTTGAAGCAAGGGCCCTGCATGCATCTCATTGCTTTGCGACTTGCCTACGGTCAACGTGCTCGTGAGATTAAACGCGGGCTTGGCAAGTCGGCCATAACGGTTGAAACGCGAAGTTACAGTCGTCGCGTTGGAGGCAAAGAACGCGTGTTTGAAGTTTCGTTGGATCGCAAGCGGGTCAAGTTACGTTGGGGCGATGCGGGCGATACGCTGCGTATTCAGCAGTTGCAATTTGCGTCCGTGAATGAGGCTCGTGACGAGTATTTAGCGAGGGTTGCTACGTTGGTAGAGAGTGGATATTTGGACGCAAGTCCGGAGGATTAAGCACTGAACTGGCTCTGAGCCGACGGCGCTAGCCAACCGTGTGAGCCGACGGCGCTAGGGCGCTAGCCGCGGGTGTGAGCCGACGGCGCTAGCCGCGGGTGAGCGAAGTTGTAGTCGATCATAACAATTAGTCCGAGATAAGCGCAACGACCAAAAGGATCACTAGCATTGGCCAGACAACGAGTGGATTGAACCGCCCGACTTCGAGACCCGCGGCTAGCCAACCATTCGAGCCGACGGCGCTAGCTAGCCAACCATGTGAGCCGACGGCGCTAGCCGCGGGTGACCGAAGTTGTAGTCGATCATAACAATTAGTCCGAGATAAGCGCATAGACCAAAAGGATCACTAGCATTGGCCAGACAACGAGTGGATTGAACCGCCCGACTTCGAGACCCGCGGCTAGCGCCGTCGGCTCACTAAATCAACCGGCGGCTAGGGTACGTGGCTTGACTAGCCCCATTTCGAATAGGCTTTGAAAGACAACACCATGGCGAGACAACGAGCCAACTTGGAAACCATCTGGCGGCAGATCGAGCAGGCTGGCAGCATCGAAGCTTACATCGATGGCCAACTGCGCGAGCATGGTTTTTTGGTTGAACGAAAAGCGACCGATAACATGTCAGCTCGTGAGTTGACCCGCTACAAAGACGAGTTGAAAAAAGAGGCGGCTGAAAAACGCAAGTTGCGGGCTGACGCTTGGAAGGCGCATTTCACTCAGCATATCGTGCATCTCGGCGATGGGGTGTACTGGAATGAAATGGACGATTGGGACAAGTGGGACCACGAAGCGGCTGAAGAACGGGCGGCTGAAAACGAGCTCCCGAAACTTGACAAACCCAAACAACTGGCCGAAGCGCTGGGACTGACGATCCCGCAGTTGCGTTGGTTGACCTATCATCGCGAAGCGGCCAATCGGGTGCACTATCGTCGGTTCACGATCCTAAAGCGTGATGGCACGGAGCGTCCCATTTGGGCGCCTTTGCCGCTGTTGAAAAAGGCTCAGCGTTGGATTCTTCGGAATGTCGTTGAACGCTTGCCAACTCACGGTGCGGTGCATGGATTTGTTTCGCATCGATCGATCCGATCCAATGCCTCAATTCATCGTTCATCGCAGATTGTGTTGAAGATGGATTTGAAGAATTTCTTTCCCACGTTGACTTATCGGCGAGTGAAAGGGATGTTTCGCAAAGCTGGTTACCGAGAGCAGGTCGCTACGTTGCTCGGTTTGCTCTGCACCGAGTCGCCGCGCGAAATTGTTGAGCATGAAGGTAAGCAAGTTTATGTCGCGACGGGACCGCGTTGTTTGCCGCAAGGTGCACCGACTAGTCCAGCAATCACCAATGCAATTTGCTTGCGATTGGATCAACGCTTGTTCGGCTTGGCGATCAAGTACGGTTGGCGCTACACTCGCTATGCGGACGACATGACGTTCAGTTTGCCACTGGGGCACAAAGGCAAGCCTCATCTGGCAACCATGATTGGACTTGTTAGTCGAATCGTATCGGAAGAAGGTTTTCGCATTCACCCCGATAAGACTCGCATTGCCCGTAAAGGCGGTCGTCAGTCGGTTACCGGTTTGATCGTGAATGGAACGAGCACACCGCGAGTGCCACGCAAGCTGCGTCGACAGTTGCGAGCTGCAATACATAATCTTGCGTCAGGCAAGCCACTGCACGACGGCGAGTCCCCTGCAACGCTGCGTGGGCGCGCGGCTTTTGTGGCGATGACCAATCCGACAGAAGGCGCAAAGCTGCTTGCTCAGATCAATCAAGCGGCCAGCAAGTGAGGCGAGTTTCGAGAATTTCTTAGCTACTGCCTTTGGGGTCCGGAAAACTACAAATCTGAAAAGTCAAGCGAAAAGGATCACCGTTTTCAGCAGTTTTGGTAGCGGTATCGATTATTGGGTAGCGGTATCGATTATTGGTAGCGGAAGCCGTCAAGGCTTTCGGAAGCACCGCATTATTCTTGAAATGCTTGACGCATTCCGCTACCAATCCGCATTCCGCTACCAAGT
>JANRMD010000225.1:0-9765 GCA_033761895.1 Pirellulaceae bacterium
CGGAGTACCGGGGCGATGGGGAGTTCCTTCGTTCGTGACTGTGTTGCCTGAAGAGGAACAAAAGTTACATAATCGGATTCTGTCTTATTGCTATTTGTCGCACAGCCCAGGCTCCGCCTCTAGCTGTTTAGCTAGCTCTGCGAATTGGGTGCGTTGCTCTTCGCTGATGGCAGGATAACTTAACCCTAACTCCTCGACACGAGCACAAATGATGTCCGCAACCGCCGCCCGGGCATACCATTTATTGTCCGCTGGAATGACGTACCACGGCGCCAGCTTGGTACTGGTTGCAGCTAGCATTTCTTCGTAGGCTTTTTTGTACTCAGGCCACAACCGTCGTTCTTCAAGATCCTGGGCGTTGAATTTCCAGTTCTTCTCCGGTTCTTGCAAGCGTTCGAGTAAGCGACGCTTCTGTTCGTCTGGGGATACGTGCAAAAAGAACTTGATGACTTCCGTCCCGTTGCCAACCAAAGTGCGTTCGAGGGCATTGATCTCTTTGTAGCGACTGGCCCACAGTTTATCGAGCGACTTGGGCTTAAGTGACTTAAGGCTTGGCAAGCGTTGCGGTTCGAGGAAGCTCGGGTGCACGCGGACCACGAGAACTTCTTCATAGTAGGACCGATTGAACAGACTAATCTTCCCGCGTTCAGGCAGATACTGCATCGGGCGCCATAGGAAGTGATGTTCCAATTCGGTTGCATTGGGGGCTTTGAAGGCAAACGCCTGGCAGCCGAGCGGATTGACGCCATTCATCACATGACGAATGGTGCCGTCTTTGCCGCTCGCGTCCATGCCCTGCAGAATCACCAGCAGTGAGTAACGATTGTCCGCGTAAAGTTTGTCTTGAGCCTCTTGAAGGGCGCTCACATCTGCCGCCAGCGATTCTTCGGCATGTTCGCGGTTATCAAACTCCTTTCCAGCTTTGGTGGAGATTTTGCCGAGGTTCACTTTTTGATCCGGCTCGACCATGAACTTTTTGATATCAAATCGGTGCTTCTTACCCATGGCTGCTGCCCCTCTCGAAATGGCTCGTGTTGAACGGGAGTTCTACCCTAATTTGTAATCCAATTGGGTGATGCTGTGTGCCTACTCGAGCTTTGCCAGCCCAAGAAGCTGGGGGATTACCTCGCAAAAACTCGCGTAGTTCCCACCCTGATCTTGAAAAAGGGCTCAGGCACGGCTGGACCCAAAGCCGCATCTGGGAGGAAGTGCCCACCAAAATGAGCCCGCCCGCATTCCAGCGACCAAGCCTTATCGGGGTAGGTCGGGGTAGGATTGTGCTTTTCGAACCGTGGCAACCGCTCTAGAATCACCGCTGGCTTGTGGGACCGCAATTATCCTGCTGCCTGATTCGTCAGAATGGCGGAATGGAGCCTCCTCGGTCCGAAAACTGGCTGAACCGCGACAACTCAAGGCCTGTCATACATTTTGCATTCGATTCCGTTTGAAAACTAGCTTTTGAATTTTATGACTGCTCGCAAAATACTCGTCACTGCGGCATTGCCGTATGCCAACGGCCCAATTCACATCGGGCATTTGGTCGAATACATCCAGACCGACATTTGGGTGCGTTTCCAAAAACTGTATGGCAATCGCTGCGTATTTGTTTGCGCCGACGACACGCATGGCACCGCCATTATGCTGCGAGCCCGCAATGAGGGGCGTAGCGAAGAAGCGGTGATCGCCGAAATGAAAACCAGCCATGAGCGCGACTTTGCTGGCTTCGATATTGCCTTCGATAACTATGGTAGTACGAACTGCCCTGAAAACTATGAACTCGGCAAGCAGTTCTGGAGTTCGCTGCGCCAAGCGGGTTTGGTGGTTGAGCGCGAAGTCAGCCAGTTGTTCGATCCAGTGGCGGGAACGTTTCTGGCAGATCGCTTTGTCAAGGGAACCTGTCCAAAGTGCAAAGCCGAGAATCAATATGGCGACAGTTGCGATAAATGCGGCAGCACTTACTCACCCGCTGACTTGATCAATCCCAAGAGCACTGTTAGCGGATCGACACCGGAAGTGCGAAGCGCTCTGCATCTATTCGTCGAGCTAGAAAAGTTGCATCCATTCCTCGAGGAGTGGACGCAATGCGGCAAGCACTTGCAAAGCGAAGTGGCCAATTACTTGAAGGGGCACTTCCTGGGTGAACCACTGCGCGATTGGGATATCTCGCGACCGGCACCCTACTTCGGTTTTGAGATTCCCGATGCGCCTGGCAACTATTGGTATGTCTGGTTCGACGCACCGATCGGCTACATCGCGAGTACTTGGGAATGGTGTAAACGCAACGGCGAGAAACTAGAAGACTGGTGGAAGAACCCCAGCACCGAAGTGCATCACTTCATTGGCAAAGACATTACTTATTTCCATACGCTATTCTGGCCTGGGATGCTCAAGACCGCCGGCTTTAGTCTGCCCACTAAAGTGCACATTCACGGATTCTTGAATGTGGCTGGCGAGAAGATGAGCAAGTCCAAAGGCACATTCATTAAAGCTGAAACGTACCTCAAGCATCTGGATCCCGCGTTCTTGCGCTACTACTTTGCCAGCAAGCTCGGCCCGCGTTTGGACGATCTCGATCTAAGCCTCGATGAGTTCGTAAACAAAGTCAACGCAGACTTAGTTGGCAAAGTGGTTAACCTTGCCAGTCGTACCGCTAAGTTCGCTCAGCAAACCGGACTTTCGAAAGTTTATCCGGACGACGGTGGCTTGTTTGAGCAGGCCGCCCAAGCAGGTGCGCAAATCGCTGAAGCCTATGAGGCCTGCGACAATGCCAAAGCCATGAGGTTGATCATGGAGCTAGCCGATCGCGCCAACCCGTTTGTCGAGAACGCGCAACCTTGGGTGCTTGCCAAAGACCTACAACAACACGGAGATCGCCTGCGCGATGTGTGTACGGTAGCACTCAACCTGTTCCGGCAACTGGCCATTTATTTGGCACCGGTACTTCCGCGGATGGCGGCACAGTGCGGGGAACTGCTAGGCGAACCGATTGTGGATTGGAATCAAAGTCAGAAACATTTACTGGGTACGAAAGTCAATAAGTTCGAGCATATGCTGGGACGCGTCAAGAAAGCGGAAGTAGAAGCGATGATTGAAGACAGCAAAGAAGCGGCACCTGTTAGCGCAGCACCTGGTAGCGAGGCAGCCACTCCGGTGGCCGGTCAAACTTGGGATGATTCCGACGAGCCGCTCAAGGCCGAGCCGATGACGGAGACCTGCACGATCGACGACTTTATGAAGATCGACTTGAGAGTCGCGCGTGTGCTGGCCGCCGAGCAGGTTCCCGAAGCTCGCAAACTCCTCAAGCTGACCTTAAGTCTTGGAGGCGATGTTCGCAAAACCGTGTTTGCCGGTATCAAGGCGGCTTACGAACCCGAGCAACTGATTGGTCGCTTGGTAGTCTGCGTCGCCAATTTGGCTCCGCGCCAGATGAAGTTTGGCTTGAGCGAAGGCATGGTTACCGCTGCCGGCCCCGGTGGCGAAGAAGTATTTTTGCTGGCCATCGATTCCGGCGCAAAACCCGGCATGCGAGTCCACTAGCCCTGTCGTAGCCTAGGTATCCTGCCTGGGTCCTGCTTACTTACTCACTCACTTAGTCTCTGGCTCGCGTACACGATGGGGTTAGATAAGTGCAAAATGATCCGCATAGCTAGTTTGACAAAATGGTGCTTGTCATTTTTGCTGCATACGGGCATCCTGTGTTCGTATGCATGGGCTCAGACAACTCCTGGTGATCAAGTGGGTGAACAAGTGGCTGAGGACGATCGCAGCTTTTTGAATCTGCAAACCCCAACCTTAGGCGGTAAACAACTGTGGACCGACTTTCAGTGGCGGAACGGTTGGCGCATTCAACAGAACGTGCTGACGAAGCACTGGCGATTATTGGATCCCAACAATATTCGTCATGCGTGGGGTACACGCGCCGCCTGCGACGCAGAACTGAACGCGCGTCAGCCCAGCAGACTCTTACCGACCACACATGCCGTTGTGTTGATGCATGGCTTGGGTCGTTCGAGTTCATCGATGAAAGGTCTAGCGAAGTACTTGAGCGACGCGGGCTTTGGTACACCGATTTGTTTAGAGTATGCCAGCAGTCGCGATTCGATCTCACAGCACGCGGCCGCTTTGCGTGAGGTGATCGATGGTTTGCCGCCCGATGTGCGATTGGACTTTATCGGACACAGCATGGGGAACATCGTGGTTCGCCATGCGATCGGCGATTGGCAGCAAGCGGGGGCTTCGGGGATCTTGAACCGCATCGAGCATGTGGTGATGCTTGGTCCGCCCAATCAAGGAGCGTCGATCGCGCGGCAGTTAGCGCGGACGGGTGTATTTGGTTGGGTCGCTGGCGAGGGCGCTTTGGAGTTGGGTCAGAAGTGGGGCGAGTTGGAAGTGAAGCTCGCCAAACCGCCATGCCCATTCGGCATTATCGCAGGACGGTTATCCGAGTCCGCGATTAGCAATCCGCTGGTTGATGGCGAAGGCGATTTTGTGGTGAGTGTCGAAGAGACCAAACTCGACGGAGCCACCGATTTCTTAGAGGTTCCCGTGCTGCATTCCTTCTTGATGGATGCACCGCAAGTACAGCGAGCCGTCGCAAGTTTTTTGCGCACCGCAAAATTCGACTCGCCGTAAAACCCACTGGTAAGCTTCCGACCTTTGGGGGTCGAAAAACTATAAATCAGAAATGTCAAACCTCGCCACGAGCGTAAGACCCGAGTACTTCCAGCCGCAGGGTCTGTTTGCCGAGTTTCTGCAATGCGCTGGCTACAGGTTTCGACTTTTCGTGCCCTTCTAGTTCGACGAAGAACAGATACTCATTCGGATGATCGGCCAACGGAAATGACTCGATCCAAGTTAAATTGATCTTCGACTCGCGGAAGGTCACCATCGCGTCGGCTAGCGCGCCCGGTTGATGCTTTAACTGAAACATCAACGAAGTCTTATCGTGACCAGAGGGCTCGCATGGCCGATTGCCGATGACTGCGAATCGTGTCACGTTGTGTGAGCTATCTTCAATGTTCTCGTCGATGACCTCAAGACCATGGTGGATGCCAGCTTCGAAACTGGCGATGGCGGCAACACCCTGTTTATCCGCAGCCAAGCGAGCGGCAGCGGCGGTGCTGGCGACTTCGATCAAGCGTGCATCGGGTACATGGTGGCTCAGCCAACCGCGGCACTGCGAGAGCGCTTGCGGCTTGCTGTACACTTCGGTGATTTCACCACGCGGGCATCGACCAAGCAAGCAATGATGTACGGGCAGTAGAACTTCGCCGCACACACGCACAGGCCAGCGAGCGAACATGCCCAGCGTGTCGACAACACGGCCATCGGTGCTGTTTTCGATTGGGACAACACCAAAAGCAGCTTGATGCCGGACTAGTTCTTCAAACACAGCCGCGATGGTAGCGACAGGAACTAAGGACGCCGCCTGTCCGAAGTGCTTGACTGCGGCCAAGTAGCTGTAGCTGTAGATCGGCCCTAGGTAGGCGATCGGTTGCGTCAGTCGGACTTCGTGTTGGCATAAGCTGGTGACATGCTTCATCCAGTCAACGACCAAACTCTTGGTCAGATGATGTTCGTCAGCGGTCGCAATCGCCAAAGTGGTCGCCTGCTGTTGCTGTTCCCAAAGTGGCAAGGATTTCCCTTCGGCCTTAGCTTGCTCCGATGCTGCTTGCATGACTTGCACGCGTGAAGCCAGCAACGCGAGCAATTGATGGTCAATCGATTGCAACTGCTCCGTCAGGGAAGCAGTGGTGACAGACTGAGACGCGGTTGGAGTTGCTGGCGCGCGGCGGGTCGACTTAGCCGGCAGATGCTTACTGTTAGATGCAGATGATTTAGAGACGGTTTTCGTTTTGCGGGGCATGATCTAAATCAAATGAAAAGCTAAGTTCTTTGTGGGCATTCGTTTATTCAGGTGATTGTAGAACATTTGCCTCAAATGTTCATGGCCTGACAGTTCGCTAAATCCTGATCAGTGGTTTACTTGGAAACTCCCTTAAGGAGCTGCCGCGTCATTGCACACCACATTCCGCCAAAATGCGGGCATACCTTTCCAGGACTCAAGGTAGGTCGCTTCCAGCGGAACGTTCACGTAGCGTTCGGAGTTCAAAAAGATAGGCATATCGGGTAAAGGCATGTTTGGCTGCACATGCTCCACATACATTTGGACCGACCGTGGCGGATCGGGGCAATAAGATGCCAGCGTGGAATGACGAGGCGGATCGACGATTGGACTGGCGTGGGGGGCCAAGCAGTTGCGGATCGTGGCGTGAATGCCCTCTCGATCAAAACCGCCAGTTGCGTGTACGTCGACCAGCAGCACGTTGATGCGCCTTTGGATAGCGTCCACGGTCGTGTGAACAAACTGGTCAAAACGCGTCTGACTGTTCTTGTTCCCAGGCGAGACAATCTCCAAAATAGCCACAATCCGATGCGTACTGAGGTGACGGATGGAAACACGCCGCTCCATTTCTGCGATATCCATTTCAATTTTCTCGCGCCGCGAAATCTGCGGCGGCGCATCCACCACGGCTGTACCAACGCTCAAGTCGCGTGTGCTAAATGCAATTGGCTCAAGTTGCTCGGGGCTGGGCGGGATATGCAATGTCAAGACGTGGGCCACGTAATCCCCAGCATGCTGCTCCGCTAAGGCGTAGTACCCCTCCGGCAACAACCCTGCATTGAGAACGTTTCGAATTTCAGTGATCCAAGATGCGTGGAAGTCGTGAAAAATCCCCGACTCAACGCGGGACCAATCATGTAATGGCATGGGTGTCTCTACCGTAAGCAGGTTTCGTGAACTTCCCCTGTAGTTTAGCTTAACTCGCTCGTTTTGATGTTGCGAGTTTCGGGCTTTCATAACCCGAAGCGTGAGCGAGGGACCGAGTTACGGCGTCGACTTCACGATGCAGAAAGGTCCCTCGCTCACGCATCGGGTTGTGAGAAACTAAGCAAAACGTCATCCGGATCGCTTCAAAGCAGCCAATAGTGCAACATCAAAACTAACGCTTCGGGTTACTCAGGATACACCACAATTCCCGAATCGACTTTTTTAGCAGACCGCCAGCCCGACGGGCGCGCGGCTGGACTGGTCAAAATCTCGCTATTCCCCAGAACGAAAGGCCGCCAAGCTAAGGGGCCTCAGGCTCGAGATTTTGGGCTGTCAATTTGGCAATTTCAAAGTTTTCCGCTGCTTTGGCTGCGTCACAAAAGTGTCACAAGTCGCAAACTTCGCATTTCTGGTCTGCCAAGTGAGGCAAAAATCGATTTGGCACGCTCGTTGCAATAACAAGGACCCCCGAATCAAGGGTTGCCCGTTTGGCGTAAATCCAGTCGCAACCGAGCTTTGCCACGATAACACTAAACAAACTGCTCGACTGAAAATTTGAAGGAGAATTCAACATGGCTCAAGGCGAAAAAATTATCGGCATCGACCTCGGCACGACCAACTCCGTCGTGGCGATTATGGAAGGTTCCGAAGTCAAGGTCATCCCCAACGCCGAAGGCAATCGCCTGACGCCCAGCGTGGTGGCTTACACTGACAAAGACGAAGTCATCGTCGGCGAACCAGCTCGACGTCAAGCGGTCACGAACCCACGTCGTACCGTCTACTCCGTAAAGCGATTTATGGGTCGCCGTCACGCTGAAGTCCAATCCGAAGAAAAGATAGTTCCCTACCAAGTCGTCGGTGGCGAAAGCGAATACGTCAAGATTCAAATCGGTGACAAGCAATACACCCCGCAAGAAGTTTCCGCCAAAGTACTCCGCAAACTCAAAGAAGCCGCCGAATCGTACCTCGGTCATCGCGTGAGCAAAGCGGTCATCACCGTCCCTGCGTACTTCAATGACGCCCAACGTCAAGCGACCAAAGACGCTGGCCAGATCGCTGGTCTCGAAGTGGCTCGTATCATCAACGAACCAACCGCAGCCGCTCTAGCATACGGTCTCGATAAAGCCCACGACCACAAGATCGTCGTCTTCGACTTGGGTGGTGGTACGTTCGACGTGTCCGTGATGGAAGTAGCATCCACCGGCGATGGCGACTCCCAAAGCAAAGTCTTCGAAGTCATCTCGACCAGTGGCGATACGCACCTCGGCGGTGACGACTTCGACGAAGCCCTGGTGCACTATGTCGCTGATTCCTTTAAGAAGGACACCGGCATCGACCTGCGTAAAGAGCCTATGTCGCTGCAACGACTGCAAGAGGCTTGTGAAAAGGCTAAGAAGGAACTCAGCTCCGTTCCGCAAACTGACCTGAACCTCCCGTTCATCACCGCTGATGCAAGTGGTCCAAAGCACTTGCAAATGACCATCACGCGTGCCAAGTTCGAAGAATTGGTCGATGCCTTGATCGAACGCTGCCGCAAGCCAGTTCTACAAGCCCTCGAAGATGCGAAGCTCAAACCAAGCCAAATCGACGAAGTGGTTTTGGTAGGTGGTTCGACACGTGTGCCTAAAGTTCGTGAAATCGTGAAGGCTATCTTCGGTAAAGAACCACACCAAGGCGTAAACCCTGACGAAGTGGTCGCAATCGGTGCCGCAATTCAAGGCTCGGTGCTGGCCGGGGATCGCAAGGACGTGTTGCTACTCGACGTGACACCGTTGACCCTCGGTATCGAAACCGAAGGCCGCGTGATGACCGCTTTGATCGAACGCAATACGACCATTCCTGCGGAACGCAAGAACACATTCTCGACCGCAGCCGACAATCAAACTGCGGTAACCGTGCGTGTGTTCCAAGGTGAACGCAAAATGGCTGAACAAAACCGTTTGCTCGGCGAGTTCAACCTCGAAGGCTTGCCGCCAGCACCGCGCGGAGTACCACAAATCGAAGTTAAGTTCGACATCGACCAAAACGGTATCCTCCACGTTTCCGCTCGCGATCTCGGATCCGGCAAAGAAGCTTCGGTGCGCATCGAACAATCTTCCGGATTGTCGAAAGCCGAGATTGAACGGATGCAAAAAGACGCCGAAGAGAATGCCGAAGAAGATCGTCGTCAATTCGAACTGGCCGAAGCACGCAACAAGGCTCAGCACTTGATTTATCAGCTTGAGAAGCAGATGAAGGAGAACGCTGAGAAATTGACTGACAATGACCGCGAACCGTTGAACAAGGCCATCGAGAAACTTCGCAAAGCTTCTGAAGGCAGCGACATCAATGACATTCGCAACGGCACCAGCGAACTCGAGCAAGCCGCTCAAGCGTTCGGCAAGGTGCTCTACGAAAAGGCCGGCACCGCTCAAACCGGCGCCAATCCAGCTGCCGCAGGTGCCTCAGCCGGTGACGATGACGCCATCGACGCTGAGTTTGAAGTCAAGAAGGACTAGTCCTGTCAACGCTGGAATGTAGCCAACGTAACCGGAGGCGGTGAGAGTTATCTCACCGCCTCCTTTGTTTTGATGGGCCCGGCTAGCTCGCTGCGGGATCGGCGTTGGCACCGATTCCAGGTCCATTTTGCATTTTCAATTTTGCAGTAAACATTACTCACTAAACCTTGCTCAGTATTTCGAAATGCTTGAGGGCCTGTCGATTATTGGTAGCGGAAGCCGTCACGGCTTTCGAGGACCAATCGGCGGGACGTTGCGACTCGGTCGTCGCCATTCGTCACCGCGTCTCAAGTTAGTGAGAAACCGAACGATCCGCAGAGTAAATCTGCGGGATTAACCGATGGGCGTTAGCCTTGCCATTGTACAATTCTCCAGCTTGGTTTGAAGCAAATTGTTTTTCCGAAGTGGCTATGTCGCAAGGGGTTAGCATTTAGC
>JANRMD010000226.1:0-5217 GCA_033761895.1 Pirellulaceae bacterium
CAACAGGCGACAAGCTCAGGTCGCAATCGAATAGTCATTGCAAGAGGTTTTCTTGCATCTCGCTATCGCTAGGCGCACTTAAGGAATACGGTCCAACCCTTCGCCACTTCCGTTTGCGACTTCAGTGCGAATGCGATGATGACTCATCGTGAACAGGCTGTAGCTCAAAAGCCGATGCGACAAACCTACCGTCTTTGATTTCGCCAGTGACCTTTGCTTTGCGTATGGCATTGCACATTCCGTGTTGACTGTGGGCGTCTCCGTGATCGTCCATCTTAGCTCCATCAACGAAATATGGCTTGCCATCTATTCGCACTGCCAAGTCGCAGCCTTTCCCTTCCATGTTGAACTGACATTCGCCGCATGACGCATCGACAACTTGCGAAACCACATGCGAATTCTGTTCATGGGAACTGGTTTGTTTTGAATCAGTTAAGGCAACCGTCGAAGGTTGACATCCAACCGTTAAGAGTAAGCAGGACACAAGGATGATGAGGCCGAGTTCTTTCATTATTTCCACTTTATAAATACTGGAGCAGGTACTTGGTATTGCCAATCAAATAATTGTTCCATGTATGTGCAGTAAAAGCAAACGACTAATGCGAAATGGATCGAAACAGACTTTGCTCCGACCCATTGCAGATATATAGTTTTGCCACAAACTTTGGAGCTTGACTCCCCTCGGATTCGAGGATCCTACTTCTTGTGATCCGCGTGGTCATGATCATGACCGTGCTTCATCCCCGCCTTTTTGAGTTCGTCGACTTTGGCAAGTGTTGCTGCTGGATTGGCCTGCGCCTTCTTTGTGCAACCGCCACAGCAGAGGTAAACCGGCTTGCCTTCGAGCGTCAATTTAATTGGTGCACCCATCGATCCGAGAAAACTACCGCCAGCAACCGCACAATACTTCTGAGCCTCAATGGCCATTCTTTCTTGCATGGGAAGCTTGGCAAGAACTGCAGTGGACTCAATCAGTTTTTGAGTCGTCTTCACAGTAGCCTCGCCACCCTTGACCGCGTCCTCCTTGCAAGAATCGCAGCAAACGAATACCGGCTTGCCAGCAATAGTAAGCTTAAGTGGTGCGCCCATCGAGCCCAAACGACTATAAGTCATCATCGGGCAAAATCGCTGTGCGGCAACTAACTTTTGATCTTCAGGAGAGAGCGACTTCAATGTTTCGGTGATCTTTAGTTCTGCCTTCTTCATCGCTTCGGCGTCGTGTCCAGCGGCGTGCTCATGCTTTTCCTGTGCGACAACGGAATTGGCATGAAAGCCACTTACGAATATCGTAAGCGCTATCGTTGCCAATGTCGAAATGTGTGCCATTTTCATACGGAAAGTCCTCTACTAAGGGGAAGTTTAGCTCTAGATCGATAATATCTAGCCGCCTTATTGGATGCAGAAAGCAAGTCAGCACTTCACAGAAAATCGGAAAAAACAGAAAAAACTTAAAGCCGTCATCAAGTGTTCGAGGGAAATGCTCGTTTTTTATATCCAAATCGGTAAAACAAGGCCGGTGTGACCATTTGGTCTAACAGCGTCGACGTCAGCATTCCACCGAAGACAACGAGGGCAAGCGGATAAAGAATTTCCTTGCCAGTCTGTCCAGCTCCCATAATCAGTGGCAACAAACCGACAAAACTGGTCGTGGCGGTCATCATCACCGGAGCCAAGCGTTCGAGGCTGCCGCGTATGATCATCGCCTCGCCGAACTCCTCCCCCTCGTGTTCCATCAAGTGCATGTAGTGCGAGATCATCATGATGCCATTGCGGCTAACTATCCCGATCAAGGTAATAAAGCCAACCCAATGGGCAACCGACAACGTTGTAGCACCGATCCAAACACTGGGCCATTGCCACCATGGTACGGCAGTCAAAGCTTCTGTCGAAGGCTGGTTTACAATCAAAAGTGTGAGAATAGAACCCATGGCAGCCAATGGTATGTTGACCAAAACCTGTAATGCGGCTCGCCAGGATTCAAGGCATTTTACCAGCAAAAGAAATACGCCGACCACCGATAAGCTACCGAGGATAAGCAATCGTAAATTTGCATCGCGTTGAGCTTCGAACTGCCCTCCAAATTCAATATGATAGTCGCCGGGTAGATTGCGTAGCCGCTCCTCGATGGGCTCCGTCAATTTGCGAATGTCGGTCACGACGCTCGTAAGGTCGCGGCCTTGAACATTGCAAAATGCGACAATGCGACGCTGAACATGCTCTCGATTGAGCGTATTAGGGCCGGTCGTATCAAGTACGTCCACCACTTCCGCTAGTGAAACCCGACGTCCAGAAGGAGTGTCGATTATCGTTTGAGCAATCACATCTGGATCGCTGCGGGAGGCTTCGTCGTACCAGACAACCATGCCAAAGTAACGATCTTCATCCAGTACCTGGGATACGACTCGGCCTTTGTAAGCGGTTTCTAAAAGGTCAGCGACGTCGCCTGGCGCAAGCCCGTATCTAGCAGCGTCTTCGCGACGAACTTGCAATCGAATTTGAGTCACTTCGACTTGAGGTTCGAGTTGTAGGTCGACAACACCGGGAACCTGGCTCATCGCTGTGAAAATGTCTTGACTAGCATTGCGCAGTTCACGCAGATCACTGCCGAACACCTTGACTGCGATCTGCGCACGGACACCGGACATGATGTGGTCCAAGCGATGCGATATCGGTTGGCCAATGTTGGCTTTAATGCCTGGTATGAGCGTCACTTTATCTCGAATGTCTTTCATCACAGATTCGTTCGGACGGCCAAAAGTTTCAAATCCCCATAGATGCGCAATTGGAATCAAACGAATAATGGAATATACAGTTCCCGGCTTCGGACGCTGATATTCTTGCACACGCACGTCGATTTCGGAGGAGTTGACGCCTTCGGCATGCTCGTCCAGCTCGGCGCGTCCAGTTCGTCTAGAGACAGCGACTACTTCAGGAATATCCAGGAGCATCTGTTCGGCACGTTCAGCGAGTCTCTGGCTTTCGACCAAACTTGTTCCCGGTTCCGTTTGAAAGCTGATCGTAAAAGTCCCTTCATTAAATGGAGGGAGAAATTCTCCACCCATCCAGTACAACGTAGTTAGCGACAACGTGACACATAGCAGTGTTATCGCAAGAACGGCGTTTGCATTTCGCAATGTCATTCGTAACACGCGACTAGCAACACTTTTTAAAATCCGAAGCAAAAAAGGATCCTCGCGTTCGTCTAGGAATCTTGCGCCTGGCAATAAGTAGTACGCAAGGACCGGAGTGATGGTTAAAGAGACAGCGAGCGAAGCCAATAGGGATACCATGTAGGACAAGCCCAGAGGTGCGAACATGCGTCCCTCGAGTCCGCCCATTGAAAACAAAGGCAATACCACCAACGCGACGATCAACGTTGCATATACAATCGAATTGCGAACTTCACACGATGCATCGTAAATGACATCCAATGCCATCCGTTGCTGTTCGATTGGCAATTGTTGATTTTCTTTGAGCCGCCGATAGATGTTTTCGATATCAACAATCGAATCATCGACGAGATCGCCAATGGCAACTGCGATTCCACCAAGTGTCATCGTATTGATGGTTACCCCAAACCAATGGAATATCATGAACGTCAGAAATATCGACATCGGCATGGCCGTCAGCGAACTGACGCTTGTGCGGAAGTTCCACATGAACAGGAATAGCACGACCACAACCCAGATTGCTCCGTCGCGAACCGCCTCGATTACGTTGTCGATCGCGGAACGAATAAAGTCCGCTTGCTTAAAGATCCTTCGTTCGATCAAAACGTCGGGTGGCAAGTCGGCTTGTAAGGCGTCAAGGACATTCCCAATCTCACGATCCAACTGAAGTGTATCCGCGCCGGGCTGCTTTTGAACCGCAAGAATGACCGCCGACCCACCTTCGATGCCTTGATCCGTTTTGACACGAACGCTACCATCTCCACGTTTAATAGGACCTCCGAAACGGACCTCAGCGACTTCTTTAATGAGAACAGCCCGCTTGCCGCGCCATACGACTGGTGTGTTTTCAATATCTTCAAGAGATAAGCTTTGACCACTGATACGAATTAACGACTCGCGCGGTGGGCGAACCATAATGCCACCGCCTGCAAGGACGTTTGCTTTTTGAGCGGCATCGGTCAACTGCTGGAGCGTTATGTTTTGTGCCGCCAAGTTCGCTGGCGAAGTGATGATTTGGTACTGCTTCAAGGTTCCGCCCATGACGGTGACTTGCGAAACACCCTCCACGGCAAGCAGTCGATTCCGAACGGTGAACTCACCCAGCGTTCTTAATCGCATACGTTGCGTCTCGGCGACGGTTTCATTTTCGGGGATCACACTAGAACGCAAACCCAGTAGCATAATCTCGCCCATGATCGATGAAATCGGGGCCATGATCGGATTGACACCGGTAGGAAGTCTTGCATTCAAGATTTGCATTTTTTCGGCAACGATTTGCCGGTCACGATAGATATCGGTTCCCCACTCAAATTCAACCCACACGATCGATAATCCGATGCCCGAGGCAGATCGAACGCGCTGAACGCCTGTTGCGCCATTGAGCTGTAATTCTATCGGGCGGGTAACGAGCACTTCAACTTCCTCGGGTGCCAGACCTGGCGATTCGGTCATGATCGTAACCGTTGGCCGATTCAAGTCGGGAAAGACGTCGACCGGCATCTGGCTAAGATTGAAGCCACCATAGAGAAGTATCAACAAGCTACCGATCAGCACTAAACCTCGGTTGTGGAGTGAGAATCGAATGACTGAGTTGAGCATAGTTAGGTTAGATCAAGTTTTAAAATGAGCCAGAGGTGCTAGCGTGTACTACTTCCGTAGCCCGACGAGATAGCGAGTGGACGATGCTGCAATCCTTCGCTTACCTCGCGGTTATTTCAGTGCCGCATAGCCGGACTGAAGCTCCGCCGCACCGCTCACTACAATCGATTCTCCAGATGTCAGTCCGTTGACGATTTCTATCTGCGAATCGTTCGCACGGCCCGTAACGACAAAACGACGTTCAAAAATCTTATCGGCTCCTTCGACAAACACATACGACCGCATCCCCTCACGGACGATCGCTTTAACTGGCACCGATGTCGCAGTGAATACTTGTCCGGTTTCGATGTGTATCCGGGCAAGCATATTATGCTGCAATTGAAACGACGATGGTCCTTGAAGTTCAATCCAAACAGACAAGGTTCGATCACCGACTGAAATCGACTGC
>JANRMD010000227.1:0-13370 GCA_033761895.1 Pirellulaceae bacterium
CCCTGAGTCTTCGAAGGGCGTGGCTCTATGTAAATCGCCACGCCCTTCGCAAAGCTCAGGGCGTGCCACCCCCAAATTAAAGATGGACGAAGCACTAGCTTCCTTCTTCAATGCCTAGTTGTTTCATCTTGCGATAGAGATTGGAGCGATGTAGGCCCATGCGTTCGGCGGCTTTGGCTAAGTTGCCGGCGGCTGCATCGATGTGCTGGCGAATGTAGCGAGTTTGAAACAAATCCGTCGCGTCGCTAAGTGTCAAATTGGGTGGAACCTGAGATACATCGCCCGATGAAGCGGGTGACAAGACAAACGCCAAGTCGCTTTCCTCGATTACCGAACCACTGGTCAGATAAGCGACGCGTTCCATCAAGTTGCGTAGTTCGCGAACGTTGCCGGGCCAAGCATGGCTGAGCAAGCGTTTGCGAGCATCGTCGGAAAGAGCTGGTGGGGGGCGACCGATTTGATGCCCGAATTGATCCAAGAAGAACTGAGCGAGGACGATAACATCTTCACCGCGTTCGCGCAGTGGTGGCAGGTTCAGCGTGACAACAGTTAAGCGAAAGTAGAGATCTTCGCGGAAGCGTTTCTCGCGGACCAGCTTTGCCAACTCTTGATTGGTAGCGGCGATGACTCGCACATCGGTTTGAATGGGCGCTGAGCCACCGACGCGTACGACCACTTTATCTTCGAGCACTCGCAGCAGTTTGGCTTGACCAGCCAGGCTCATTTCACCGATCTCGTCGAGCAGCAGTGTGCCGCCGCTGGCGAGTTCGAATTTTCCGGCTCGGTCGGCCACGGCGTCGGTGAATGCCCCTTTCTGGTGACCAAACAGTTCGCTTTCAAGTAACGTCTCAGCAATGGCTGCGCAGTTGACGGCAACAAAAGGTTGATCACAACGGCGACTTTGTAAGTGCAGGCTGCGCGCGACAACTTCTTTGCCTGTACCGTTTTCACCAAGCAGCAGTACCGCTAACTCGGTGGGCGCCACGCGGCTGACCGTGTCTCGCAGCGCCTTGATCTGGGCGCACTCACCGATCATTTGCAGAGTTGACGTAGCGTTTTGGATCAAGCGATTGCGGGTTTGGATGAGAGCATCGATGCGCTGCGTGTTCTCAAGAGCTGCCGAAGCGTGTCGTGAGAGCTCAACCAGGAACTGTTCGTCGGTAGGCGAGAAACGCCCGTCGCGGTGATTGAGGACTTCGAATACACCCATGGTTTTGCCGCGAGCATCGATGAGTGGAGCGGCCACAAGACTGCGCGTGATGTAGCCAAGTTTTTCACCGACTCGCGCATTGATGGCTTGTGGATCTTCTGAGTTATCCCAGCGACGCGAACTACCGGTGCTGAGCACTTCGCCAGCGATCCCTTGGTCATCGCGGATACGCAATGGTTCACCTTCGACCCCGAGGGCTGGATGTCCCACGAGTTGGCTCTTGGCGCGATCCCATAGGAAGATACTGGCCCGGTCCCCTTGCAGGACACGTGCAGCCGCCTCTGCCATGCCTTTCAACAGATCGCTGAGACTGGGGGAACGCTGCCAACTGACAGCGATCTCCATGAGCATTTGCAACTGGGCCACGCGAGTTCCGATGCGAGTCTGTTCGGCAGCGATCTTGAGCCCGTCGTGTAACATGTGAGCTAACACACGAGCCTGTTCGTCGGCGATGATGTTACCGGGACTGAGCAAAATGACTTCAGCCATTTCGCCGCCGCCGGAGACTGGAACTGCCAGCCAGTTATTCGCCAGCAGGTTCGACATTTGATCGGCCGCGTTGGCAGCCAATTCGATGGGAAGATTGGCCAGTGAGCCGACGGAACCTGCGGCTTCCCAACGCTGTTCAAACTGATGCACCCAAGCGACGCGCGCGTCGTCGAATTCCGCGCCGAGAGCATTCATCGCTCGGTTGCGAAAGTCTTTTGCGGACTTGGCCGAGCTAGCTGCGGCTAAAATTTCCGAAGCGAGCTTAAAGGAATTCAGTTGACTCGCTGACCGCATACGACTCGTCCGCCACTCTGTTCGTTGATCCCGGATTGTTCATGGTTGTTAGCGGAATGCGTCCAGCATTTCGGGATTTCAGCGTATCTGCATCCGAAAGCCTTGTCGGCTTCCGCTACGTTCACCGCACAACACCCGCCGAATAATCTGAGGTGATCCATGGTTATTCTAGCGATTCGGAGTCGGGTTCGGTCATGAACGGCGAGAGTAAGAAACCAACTAAACAATAAGCTCCGGCTACGATAGCGCCAACCACTGCGATCTTGCCCGCATCGGGTGGTGTGCCTGGGGCCGAAGCAGAAAAGGTCAGGGTCAGCCAAGCGGCGGCGGTGCCGATGACCCGCCCACCAATGTTAGCCGCAAAGCTCTCGCCTGTGCCTCGCAGGTGCAGTGGAAAAACGCGGGGAATGTAGTTGCCCCAAAAACTGAATTGGGCCACAGTGAAGAAGCCTGCGATAAAGATTCCGTACTTGATGAACGCCAGTGAATCTTCGTTCTTGAGTTGACCGCTGATCCACCAGAACAACAGAGGTACGAAGATGAGCGCTGGAATCTGAAAGACCCACATCAACTGGCGCCGACTAACGATTATCCCCGCCAGTAGAGCCAGGGCGAATCGTCCGAACAAACCACCAAATTCTTGCCAAATGGTGACGCCTGCAATGGCTTCGTCCTTCGCGTTGGCTTCGATCCCTTTTTTGCGTCCTTCGGGAATCTCTTTTTTGGTTGTTTCGACAGCTTTGGCGACAACGGCTTTCGAATCCGCGACGACTTGAGCATGGCCGCCAAGGATTTGAGGCAACTGCTGGATGGCTCCGAAGGCAATTCCATAGCTGGCCGCAAACATCAGGGTCGTAACGATTGTGGTTTTGGCTAAGCCAGGTGCGAATAGCTCAAGAATGCTGGGGCGGCGCAGTTGTCCGCTTTTCTTTTTCATCTGCCACTTCGGCGACTCTGGCAAAAAGGGTCGGATGATGATCAGAGGCAAGGCGGGAATCACGCCCGAAATCAGTGTGTAACGCCATGCTTCATATTTGCCGTAGATGGCGGGCAACCATGGTGTTTCAGCTTGAGTTAGGTTGGCGATAATCAGCGCTGCAAAACCAACCAGGAGACCGCCGATCGATGAAAAGGCTTGAGTGAATCCGAGCACGCGTTCTCGCTGCTTGGGTTCGTCAAACAATTCTGCCAGCCAGGCGACCGCAGCCACGAATTCCACGCAAACGCCGATGAAGACTAAGCAGCGACAAACGAGCAGCATCTCAATCGATGTTGAAAAGCCTGCAGCCATCGCTGAGAAAGCATAAAGCAGGATGCTCCAAGTCAACACACGTCGGCGACCAAGCAAGTCAGTCAGGTAACCTCCAACCAAGCCGAATACACCACCGACCAATGCAGGTAGAAAAAACAAAGTTCTGGCCCAAGCCACATATTCGGGTGAACCGGGAGCCAATCGCGGCGTGCCCGCTTCCGTCAAGCCACCTAAGGCCGCCAACGCAGGCTTCAGAATTAGAGGCAACATCAGGAGTTCATAGATATCGAAAGCGAATCCGATCGAAGCGATAACACAAATCAGTGTTACGGTAGCTGACGAGAGACTAACGGTTGCAGACGGAGTAGCACTCGAGTTGTTGGTGGACATATTGCGGACTTCGGAAGGATTCGAATTGGGTGAGACGGAGAGATTGTAATCGAAAACCCGCGAGCTCACGTAGGGTGTCGACTGACAGTTAACGTTTTCCTAAGCAAAGGGAATAGGTCAGCAACCGGTAGTTAGTTGTCCCGTTTGGGCTGCAGCAAGCAATGGAACCCAAGGCAGATCTCGTCGTCAACCCGTTCTTCGACCGCTTCTTGCAGTAACGCGTTGATTTGGGCCATTTTGGTTGGGTTTAGAGCGGCCGAGACAATGTGCTGATCTCCACTGGGGCCCACAACGATCGTAGTCAACACAGCAACCGTATCGGGCTGTTGCAGGGCTTGCACGACGTGTTCGCCTACTTGGTGCTCTATGTTCTTGATTTTGCTTACGAACCTAGCCACCTGCTGGCTAGTTGCGTTCTGAGCGACCCGTTGTTCGTTATGGGAGTCGTCTGCCATCGTTGGTCCCAGGAGGTGAAGAGGAGTTGTCGCGTTAACGTACGTAAAGCACATGGGCGCGGGAAGTCGTTATACTTCAAGCATAGTTTATCTTGGCTCAGGTTACGACCGCCTGACAATATCACTCTGCTAGACATTTCCGACAAGTTCATTGGATGTTCCTGTGCGCTCGACAAAAATAGGTTGTCTTGAAACTCGCTGGTCGTTAACGAGTGCCTGGTCGTTGCCGAGAGCATTGGGCGTTGCAGAGCCGGGATGGCGGTGGGTTGCGATCGGTGTGGTGATTTGTTTTTTTCAACTATCGACGAGCTCCGCGCAAACTGAAACCGCCGCGCAAACTGAAACAGCTTCGCAGACAGAAACAACTTCGCAGGCGCCGGTCGACGTAATTCATTACGCGCCCGTCGTGCCGCTGTCCAACGACGTTTGGAATCAGCGAGCCTCAGAGCGACTGGAAGGCAAAATCGAAGAACTCGATGACCAGCGGATTGTCTATTTCGAAGGTGAAAAACGCCGCGAGTTACCCAGCACCCGCGTGACTAAAGTTGAGCCTGTGTGGCGCACTCCTGCGGCTGAAAGTGCGCATAAGTTATTCATCGAACGCAAGTATCGCGAAGCTAAGGATGCGATCACCAAAGCTGCCACGAACGATCTGCCCCGATGGCAACAACGAGTGCTGGTTGCGGAGTTTGTTGACGTACTGGCGGCCTTCGGTGATACGCGTTTAGCCGGTGGAGTGTACCTCAAGTCGCTTGCGCCGAATCAACCTCCGGCGATGCTCTACAGTTCTTTGCCCATGAACTGGACGACAGTAGAGCCGAACCGTGCGTTGTACGATATCGCTGTTGAGTGGTTGGAGCAGCCCAGCGAATGCGCGCAGTTGCTGGGGGCAAGCTGGCTGTTGCTCGGGCCGGACGGCGATGCAGCTCGGGGTAAGTTGTTGAAACTGCAGAATTCCAAAGTAGAGACGATTGCTGCATTGGCCGTCGCCCAAGCTTGGCGACTTGTGCCGCCTCCCGAGACAGAAGGTAAAATTGCCGAGTGGCTTGAGTATCGCGGTCGATTGATTGAACCGCTACAGCTCGGTCCAACAGAGTTTATTGCAGATCGATTAGCGAGAGTGGGCATGATCGACCAAGCTATCGGTCAATGGTCACGCATTGCAACTGTTCACGCCGACCATCCGCATCGCGCCGCGATCGCTCTAACGGCCGCTCAACGCTTACTGACACAGCAAGGTCGCCCCGATGAAGCCAAGCGGTTTCAAGTTTGGGCAGAACAGTTCAAGTTGAAGTAGGCTTGCTCCGTGCCCATAATGAAGCACCATGACAGAGACTTTACCCAACAACGATCCGATTTCTGAAACCAGCTATAGGCCCGAGTTGCCGGACTGGGGAGTCTATTTGACTTGGCCCACAGAGGGGCAGAGTTGGATACATCCGGTGGATCTGTCGCTAGCCTTGCGTTTGATACCCAGCCGGCGCATCTTTCATCGAACTCGCTGGGATCGGACATTTTATCAGTTGCACTACGGCGAGCTCTCTATTCGTGTGCGTCCAACGTTGTGGGTGCGTGTTGATGCAGTCGATCTTCAGGTTGGTCAGCAAGTCGAGTTGCTGGCGCGGAACGGAGCCAATGACCCCGGAATCTTTACCATACGCGATATCTTCTTTTGTCCGCGCAAGCAGGAAACGGAGTTTTGGCTTAGCCAACGCGGGATGACCTTGCCCAAGAGTTTTGCTCGACAAGACTTGCGCCCGCTGCGAGTTGTCCATGCGTTGCGTAGCGGTTTTTTCCAACATCTTCCACAGACATCCAAATTTCCACCCGACCTGGAATTGCTCGACGTTGGTAAGTTGACCGACTGATGACTGCTGGTTGACACGATGCACAACGCAACAGTTGCCGCAAAACGCCGCAGCAGAATGCACCGCATCTTTCGAAAGCTGCGCCCGCCCTGCATGTCACTCGGCTGAACCTAAAGGTGGGCAGGTGCTTAAGGTCTCTTGAAAGCCGAATACCACAATGGGTTGTGTTTGCATAAGTGGCGGGTTCAGCGGACGAGGTCGTCCGCGCTCCAGAAAACCGGACCAACGGACTGGTGTATCGACGGGCACTGCCTGGAACCAGTTGCGAGCCAGTTGCTTTGCAATGGATTGACATTGCGCGTTCTCATGTGTGGCCAAGTGGCCACGGGCATAAATCGCCCGGTAAAGCAAGAAAATACAGTTCGCTCCCACTGTGAATGTTAATGCCAGGCAATCTTGTGGTGAGAATCAAGAGCATGTGTCAGCCTCCTCCATGTACCTGCGATTCCGACAAACTTTCCTGACTCTGCTGAACAAGAAAGCCTTCTTCTCTGTTCCTAGCGGCCTCAACCCAGCGAGCAGGAGCGAACTGTTCCAATTCCCCTATGCAAACTTCGTGCCAGCGTCTGGACGCCGCTGCAGGTGGGGCGTTTCTGCCGGATGCGACCAGTTGCCTAGTAGCCCTAATTCGAGCAGGCCGCTGAAAGAGTAGCCCGAAGCGTTAGTAGCGTTAGCGACGGAAAGCGAAAAGCCCCTCGATAACGCTTGTTGATGATGCGAGTTTTGGGCTTTCGCAACCCGAGGCGTTAGCGAGGGACCGAGTTACGGGGTCGGCACGACGGTACAGGCAGTTCCCTCGCGCACGCTTCGGGTATGAAAAAACAAGCCAAACGTCCGCACTTCGTTGCAAATCGACTTTTTCAGCAGCCCGGCCAAAACTCGGTACCGAGGTGCGGGCTGATCAAAGTTCGCTATTCCTCAGCCGGAAGATACTCGCTGAAAACGCGATCGAAAATTTCGCGATTTTGCTGGCGCACTTCTCGGCAGCGACGGTCGAGCGGCGTTGCATCTTGGTAGTTGATAAGAACTGCGAGGCGTTTTAGTTCGCTGGCAGTGGTGGGCAGATCGTGACGAGCGGAGGTGTTCATCAGTCGTATTCCAGACTCAATACTCCTGAGGAATCGATAGTTGTCTTGCAATTGGGCGACAGTCGGCGGATCCAGCTTGCCACTTATTCCCAATTGGTGAATGGCATCGAGAGTTCCAGGTACGAGAACATTTGGATGTGCAGTGGCGGAATACAACTGCAACATTTGCACGACGTATTCGATATCCATGGTGCCACCGACGCCGCGCTTTAGATTGTCGCGCGAAGCGCTCGCCTCCAACCGCAAGCGTTCGTCAAAGATCTCTTCGGCCCAGTGACTTTCGTGTGGAGTGGCCTTAATGACTTGATGGACGCATTCGATGGCGGTTTCGCGGGCGTAGGGGCCACCCCAGATCGCTCGGGCTTGGCATAACGCCTGACGTTCGGAGGCTTTACCAGCACCGCCTTCAAAATACGTTCGCAAGTCATCGATGGTGATGGCTAATTCGCCGCTTGTGCCTAACGGACGCAAGCCGACATCCAAATTGTACAAGCGGCCGCTGACTCCAGTTCGGGTAACGGCGTGGATGATCCTTTGGCTCAGCTGATTGAAAAAGTGGCGATTGGTGGTCGGTTCGAATCTGCGAGCAGGTAACAGACTGCGGGTGGAGCCTTCGCCGTCAAACAGAAACAGCACTTCTAAATCGCTATGGTAGTTGGGTTCGCGACCACCCAATTTTCCCACGGCTAATACGACCAACTCGGCGGGCGCCCCGGCTCTGGGATTCTCGTCTGGGCTACCTCCACAAATGGGCACGCCGATACGTTGCACGAGGCGATGGTACTCGGACTCGATAACTTGTTTCAAACAAACTTCAGCGATATCCGAAAGCGTGGCGTGCGTTGCCGAGATTTGTTCTTTGCCCAAGATGTCGCGGACACCGACTCGGAGGTGCATCGAATTCTTGAAACTATGGAGAATTGGCGAGTTATCTTCAGCGCGGCGGCACAGTTCGGTTAAGTCGTCATCCAATTCATCGTAGCTCGGCAAGCAATCGAGCATAAGCGAGTCCATTAACTCGTCGATCATGCCTGGATTGCTGGTAAGGATGCTTACTAGGTAGGGACTGCAAGCACACAAGCGAATACACAGCTCCATCGAGGGCGTGTTGGCACTGAACAATTCCCACAATACGGCTTTACCCCCCAGCGAATCGCTCACATGCGCTAGATTCACGAGTGTGGAATCGGGATTCGGCGTTTGGCCGATCGCGGTCAACAACCGAGTCGCGATGGCGGCCAGAAAGTGGCGACAGCGTCTGGTGGACAGGAATGCGATGCTCTCACGTGATAGCTCAAGCAAGTGGCGATACGCTTGTTTGGGATCTTGAAAGCCGAACGGCGAAAGAACGCTGACGATCGTCGACTCATCGGGTTCGGGATCAAGCAGCAGGTCGGCTTCTGCAGACGACGCGTCCTGATCCTCGAAGGCATCGTGCAGCAAGTGGTTAAATATCTGACGATTGAGAGTCGATTTCTCGATCCACTCGTTGAGCAACTGCGTGCCAGCGGTCGCATCCGAGCGATCACGATATCCCATCCGCATTGCCAGGCGTTGCAATTCAGCTGGATCTGTCGGCAGCGTATGGGCCTTGTGATCGAACATGATCTGCAAGTAGTGTTCGAGCCTGCGCGCGAAGCGATAGTTAGTCGACAGCGACTCGCGTTCGGTCATCGTCAAGCATTTTTCTTGCTCGAGCGACTGGATAGCTCGGAGAGTATTCGATTCGCGAAGGGCGGGTAGATCGCCGCCATTGAGCAACTGCAAAAACTGAATCACGAATTCGATATCGCGAATACCGCCGGGACCAAGTTTCACATTATTGCGGACTGAGTTTGTAGATTCATTGCCCGGCACTCGAGCTTGCTTTTCGATCCGCCGTTTCAGAGCCGCGATGCCGGTGATATCGGCGCGGTTCAAGTAGCGACGATAGATCCACGGTTGCAGTTGAGCCAAGCATTCGCGGCCTAAATCCAAATCACCAGCCACCGCCCGTGCCTTTACAAACGCCTGTCGTTCCCAGGTGCGACCTGAAGAATCGTAGTAACGCACTGCTTCGGACGCTGTGATGACAAGTGGTGCTTGTGTCCCACCCGGCCTTAGTCGCATGTCAACCCGATAGGCCACACCGGAAGTGGTTGCTTCGCTGAGGAATCGAATAACCCACTGGGCTAATCGCTCCCAGTAATCGGCTACGGACATGCCGCGCCACGCCGTCGGTTCAACCGCTTCATCGCAAACCATCAGCAAATCAACGTCGCTTGAGTAGTTCAGTTCGGCGCCGCCCAATTTACCGAGTGCAATCACGGCAAAGCGTGCTTGCGCTCCATCGGATCGCTTGGGGGCCTCGCGCTTGGCCTGCATCTCGTGCCTTGCCGCCGCTACGGCAGCTTGCAGAATCGCATCGGCCAGCGAAGACAACTGCTCAGTAATGATTTCAACGGGTAAGCCGCCAATGAAGTCTCCGTAAGCAATGCGCAGATTCTCGCGATGCCTGAAACCACGGATGGCTCGCATCACTTGCCGGACTTCTGTCGCCGCGCTCACTTCAGCGAGAATCTCATCCGCCAGCAAAGAGGCTTGGACAGGTTGTCCATCCGTCATGCGCAGCAAATCGAACGTGACGGGGTCCTTGATCAGTTGATCTGCCATGTATTGACTGGTTGCAAACAACTGCACCAGAGTTGCGAGCGAATCTGGCTCACGCTCGAACAGAGCCAACAAGGCTTGAGGCGAAAGCGACGCGTGCGCGAATCGCTCGAGATTCCCAAGCACTCGGTCGGCATCGGTCGATTGCGATAGGAGCTTGGCGAGCTGCTGGAAAAGGTTGACGACCAAGTCATCGGGTAGCCCCAAGCTCAGAATGCTCTGCAAGTTGCGTTCTGCTTGAGGAGTATCTGTGCAGCCGAATGCCTTGGCCAATGCACGCAGATCGTTGGCCGTCGAGTTTTCCTTTGAGTTCCCCAGCATGCATTCGTCCTAAAGTGCCGTCGATTCGCAATTACCCAAGTATAGCTGACGAATGCAGCGTGAGGGATCCGACACGCAGCCCTTCAACAGCGTCATCTGCATCGCATCAAGTAGCACCTACGCGAAGTGGGGTACGAAGCGATGTTGAGCTGAGCCTAGAACGGCGCAGCTGGCATGTTGTTGGCACAGGTGTTCCAACTGAGCAGCGTCTTGAATGACGCCCATCCCCAGCCCTTCGACGGTTTCAGGCTTGAGGTGCGACACGAGATAAACGTGATAGTTTTTCGTGGTTTCCAGTATTACTGCGGCCGCGAGTGCGTCGTCTGAGGTCTCATGTGCGAGCTTGCGGGCAATGGTGTCGGGTGAATTGTGCACATTGCGGAGTTTCTGCAGTCCGGCTCCGGGGCCTTTGGTGATGTCGGTACACAACACAATCGTTCCCCCAGGTGCAACCAATTGTTTAGCAGTATGTAGGGCCCGAGCGAGGTTCTCCCATGATTGCTGAGACTTGCGCCCTTCAAGTAGGGCGATAACCAACTGAGCGGGTTGATCGTCGACGCGCCAAGCCATGGCCATACGCTGCTGTGATTCGTGTTCGACGGCGTTCGTACTGCCCGCGATAACGCAGGCAACGGCATCTTCGGCCGCAGGCACAGCTTGAATGGTTGCCATCATGCCGACCCACCACGCGGCTTGATCGGCCCAGGCGGTCAGTTTTTCATGCTCTTCAACGGCATCGAGTTTGTTGAGCGAATAGAACTGGCCGCGTGTGGCACGATTCGAAAGGAGTGGAAAGACCGTATAAGCCCCCATGTAATCCAGCGTCGAGTTTCCGCGTGCGCAGGTGATTGGCAGGATGACGTCAGCATCGACCACTGTACGGTTGATGTAAATCGGTTCAGAGTCTTCGTTGGCAGCAACGTAAGCGACTTTGGTATTGTCATCCGCGTCGTGCAATTCGATGGCAACTTCCTCACCCAAGATCGGCTTCAGAGACTTGCGAAGCAGATCGGCATCATCGGCTTCGTGTCCGGCGAGCACAATGACTAGCTGATCCGGAGTAACGCCGTTCTCAATCAGATAACTGACGCAGGCGATGGTCAGTTCAGCCATGCTGGGCAACAGCGGATCGACCACCACAGCGACCCGATCACCTTCGACAATCGCTTTTTCAATCGCCGGAAAGTCGATCGGATTGGCGAGTGCGGTTCGGACATCTTTGGCCAAATCCAAGCTAGCAGGCAAACCGCAGCCCTCCCACGATCGGAATTCCCCGTCGTAGTTGAACTCCCATTTCGCAGAGACTCCGAAGCGTATTTCAACTTTATGCATGCAACACCAACAAGAGTAGCCAGAAATTTCGATCACAAACCACAACTATCGCGCCACCGGGGTTCTTTGGCAAGCGGTCAGGTTCCGGCCAAGATCGCTCTCCCAAATTGTACAGTTTGACTCTATAATCCCGAGCTTCACTTAACTTTTGACTGCGAATTCCACAGGAGTCATCCCGGTGACCAGCGCCCCATTAACGTCCACGGCAACTTCCACGGTCGAAACTGACACCTCAAAGCAAGCCGCAATCCGCGTTTACAACACGCTGACTCGTCAAAAAGAGCCCTTTAAGACGCTGGTGCCGGGCAAAGTCGGGATGTACCTGTGTGGTCCAACGGTTTACGCAGAGGCGCATATCGGCCACATGGTCGGGCCAGTGATTTTTGACACCATCAAACGCTATTTAGTTTACAGCGGCTATCAAGTCACGCTGGTTGTGAACATCACCGACGTCGACGACAAATTGATCGCCTCCAGTCGCAAGCGCGGGATCACTATGTCCCAAGTCGCAACTGAAATGACGATGGACTATCTAGCGAACCTTCAGTCCCTGGGCGTGAATCAGATCGATCATCTGCCTCGCGCCACGGATTACATGGATGAGATTATTGAATTCGTTAAAGAACTGATCCTCAAGGGCTTCGCTTATGCCAGCGGCGGAGATGTGTTCTTTGACGTGACACGTGACCCAAGTTACGGGCAACTCAGCAATCGCACGGCAGATAGTCAGCAAGGTGAAGGTGGCGAAGCGGCTTCGAAGAAACGCTCGTCGGGTGACTTTGCGCTGTGGAAATCCGCTAAAGAGGGCGAACCGGCTTGGGACAGTCCGTGGGGTAAGGGACGCCCAGGTTGGCACATTGAGTGTTCGGCGATGAGCCGCAGTATTCTCGGCAAAACTTTTGATATCCACGGCGGTGGGTTGGATCTGGTGTTCCCGCACCATGAGAACGAACTGGCGCAGAGTCGCTGCTGCCATGGCGCGCCGATGGTTAGCTATTGGATGCACAACGGCCTGATGAAACGCGATGCCAGTTCCGGAAAACTCGGCGGCAAGAGCGATCGTGCCGCTGCGCCCCAAACGGCTGAAACCCAAACAACCCAGACGGCTGAAGCTGATGTGTCGAGCAAGATTAGTCGCAGTAAAGGCGCGGGCGGTTTAGCCAAATTGATTGATGCTCAGACTGGCGAACGCATTCGCTTTTTCCTGCTGCGATCGCATTATCGTTCTACCAACGTCTTCGGCGACGATGGACTCGAAGAGGCTGGTCAAGCTCTGAACGCGTTCTATCGTTTGATTCAACGCTTTGATCGCATCACTGGCGAAGCTTTCTATCCGCAGGTTGGAAAGTCCGGTGAAGTCGAAGAGCTGACTTACGCCAAGTCGCGAGCCGAAGGTGACGCGCTGTTGGCTGGGGCTGGTAGTGAAGGTTTGCTGGCTGAGATTGCGAAGTTGCGAAGTTCATTCCTTGAAAAGATGGATGACGATTTCAATACCGGAGGTGCCGTTAGCGATCTGTTTGAAATGTCGCGTGCCTTGAACCGTTTTGTCGATCAGAACTCTTTGGAGGACTCGAAGAAGCGGACTGCGGCCAATGTCGACACATGGCGAACCGGTATGCGTGTGCTGCGAGAACTGGCAGCGATCTTGGGGTTATTCTTGAAAGCACCCAAGAAGGCTGGCGGTGGCGATACGCAGCTTGTGGAGGGGCTGATGGCATTGCTCATCGAGTTGCGAGCCAACGCGCGTAAGAACAAAGACTTTGCGACTTCTGATTTGATTCGCGACGGCTTGCTCAAGCACAGCATTACGCTGCAGGACCTGAAGGAAGGAACCACTTGGGAGAAAGCCTAACGCTGCAACATAGTTTGAATTTGGGTTTGAGTGTCGCACAATTGTCTCAATTGTGGCAGCTACGATTGGTACAGTCGTGCGACAATGGATTTTGGGGTAGCGGAATGCGTCAAGCATTTCGAGAGTAATGCGGTGGCCCTCGATAGCCTTGACGGCTTGTCGATTATTAG
>JANRMD010000228.1:0-6227 GCA_033761895.1 Pirellulaceae bacterium
AGAGACCGCTTGGCAACAGCAAAGCACGCCGACTTGGCGTTTTGCCCCGAACTTCTTAAGCCTGCTGCTGTTTGTTGTGCCTTTAATTTTGTATGGCGGCGGCACCGCTGCGACAGCCATTGGTTGGGTCCAAGTCGCGGATCTGCCGCTAGTTGACTGGGGTGATGTGCAGAAGGCGCATCGGAAAGCCAAGACCATGCTGACGGTCTGTGCTGCTTTGTCGAGTGCATTTCTCTTCCTCCACAACAACGTGCCTCCCCTACCCTTGTGTGCGATTGGGGTTGTGATAATCCTCACGGGGCTCGTGTTGGCCTACTACTCGTGCATCATCAAGTTCAAGAGAGTTGTCTGGCACTTAGGGAAGTAATCACTCAGTCGGCTTGGCTCTCGCGGAACAGGTACTCTTCAGGGTGAGGTAATGCTTGGGGACTGTTGACATTAGGCGTCTTCCTAACGAAAGCCCGGATACGTGTCGTACTTTGAGATTGTAGCCGCTACTTCTGGTCCCGGCTTTGCTAAGGCTTAACTCCGCCGTTGATTTCTGACTATAATCGAACTGTTGGCCCTGCCCAGCCCGGCATTTTGCCTGCCCACCTGCTATAGAAAAAATCATGATGCGATCTCGACTAATTCGCTTTAGCTTTGCCTCACTTTGTGTCGTAGCTTTACAAACGCATGCGGCGGATTACCAGCGCGACGTCCAGCCGATATTCGCTGAGCATTGTGCGCAGTGTCATGGTGTGGACGCCAATACCCGAGCGGCCGAGTACCGCTTGGATATCGATGAGATGGCTTTGAAAGGCGGCGAATCGGGCAAGCCAGCCATCGTGCCAGGCAAACCCGACGAAAGCGAACTCATGCGGCGCATCGTTTCGCAAGATGCGGATACGCTCATGCCGCCACCCGAACATAACAAGCCCCTGTCACCCAAGCAGATCGAAACGCTGCGTCAATGGATCACCGAAGGGGCGAAGTTTGAAAAGCACTGGTCGTTCGTGGCTCCGCAGAAAGCAAACTTGCCCAGCAGTGATAGTTCCAACCCAGTGGACGCGTTCGTGACCAGCAGGCTTGCAGCCGAAGGTTTCAAACTATCCGAACGAGCGAGCTCGGCCGTACTGTGCCGACGCATCTACCTGGACCTGATCGGCCTTCCGCCATCCCCCAAAGAACTGGCTGAGTTCGAAACGCAAGGCATCGAAGCCACCATCGACAAACTGCTGGCCAGCGAACGCTTTGGTGAAAAGTGGGCCCGCCATTGGCTCGACGCGGCTCGTTACTCAGATACCAACGGCTATGAAAAGGATCTCAAACGCGAACAATGGAAGTGGCGTGACTGGGTTATCGAAGCTCTCAATCGCGATATGCCCTACGATCAGTTTTTGATCGAACAGATCGCTGGCGACTTGCTGCCCAATGCAACTCAGTCACAAATGATCGCGACTGGCTTTCTTCGCAACAGCATGATCAATGAAGAAGGCGCGATCGTCGCCGAGCAGTTTCGGATGACCGAGATGTTCGATCGCATGGACTGCATCGGAAAATCGGTCTTGGGCTTGTCAACTCAGTGCGCTCAATGCCACTCGCACAAGTTCGACCCGCTCACGCACAACGAATACTATGGCATGTTCGCGTATCTGAACAATTCCTACGAAGCTCAGTCTTGGGTTTACACGCCTGAACAGTTGCAGCAGATCGCTGACACAAAAACGAAGATCGCCGCCGTTCAACAGCGGATCCGCGAATCACGTCCCCAATGGCAGACAGAACTTGCCGAATGGGAGAAGCAGCTTGCTCAGTCCCAAAGTCAAACGGTGTGGGAACCGTTGCCCATGATCGAACTAGGCAGTATCAGCGGTTTGAATCACCCAACTCAAGAACGCGATCAGTCGATCTTAATGAAGGGACACACCAGTGGAGATGTGTTCTTTATTTCCGATGCCAAGCTGCAAGGCGCCACTGGTCTGCGCCTCGAGGCGTTGAATCATCGCGACCTACCCTTCAACGGACCAGGACGCAGCGGCTTGGGAACTTGGGTCGTGCACGAATTGGAAGTGCTAGTCAATTTGCCGGGCACCACCGAATGGACAAAACAAAAATTGGTCAACGCGACGGCTGATTTCTCAGAACCTGAAAATAAGGATGCAGAAGGCAAGAATGGTACCGGGCCGGTCGCCTTTTTGGTCGATGGCAAAGACGAATTCAAATGGAAAGCCGACCGTGGCATCGGTCGCCGCAATCAACCCTCGGTGGCCGTCGTTCAATTCGAAAAGCCGCTCGAGTTCCCCGATAGGGCTCGTATCAAAGTGGTTTTACGCATGGGCGATATGCTGGGTTGTTGCCGAGTCAGCTTGACGCGCAGTCCTACCCCCACTGCCCTACCCCACGATTATGCAGCGATCCAAGCCATTCAAGTCCCAGTTGACCAGCGTTCCACAGAACAAACGGCCGCGATCTTTGAAGCATGGTGCAAGAGTGTTCCCGACTTGAAGCCTACTAACGATGAAATCGATGGGCTGGTAAAGGGTATGCCGCAAGCACCGACGTCGATCCTGCACGTTGCAGAACGCGAGCCAATCAACCAGCGTGCGACTCATTTGCTCGATCGCGGTGCTTGGGACAAGCCACTGGATGTTGTGCAACCTCATGTTCCGTCTGCACTACATGCGTTTCCTGCGGATGCACCCAACAACCGTTTAGGGTTTGCGCGATGGTTGGCCGATCGGCGCTCACCTCTAACCGCTCGCGTGGCCGTGAATCGCATGTGGCAAGCGGTGTTTGGCGTTGGTTTGGTGGAAACCTCGGAAGACTTTGGAACACGAGCACCAGTTCCTGTGTATCGCGAGCTGCTCGATTGGTTGGCGGTGGATTTCATGGAACGTGGTTGGAGTCAGAAGCAGATCCTACGTACGCTGCTAACCAGCCAGACGTATCAGCAAACGTCGCAGGTTGCACCTGAGTTATTGGAAAAAGATCCCAAGAATGTTCTGCTCGCTCGCGGACCTAGATTCCGAGCGGACGCGGAAGTCATTCGCGACATTGCTCTGTCAGCGGCTGGCTTGATGACCAACAAGTTTGGTGGCCCGAGTGTTATTCCACCGGTGCCACAAAATGTACTGGATTACAACTACGTCTATCCCGATTATTGGAAACCGGCGGAAGGTCCCGAAAGATTCCGCCGAGCCGTGTATGGGTTCCGCAAGCGATCGATGCCGGATCCTGTCATGTCGACTTTTGATGCACCTAACGCAGACCTGCCTTGTGCGCGTCGCGTGCGGTCGAACACCCCGCTGGCAGCGCTGGCAGGTATGAATGAAACCATCTTTGTGGAAGCGGCTCGGGCCATGGCTTTGCGCGTTTTGAATGAATCGGGTAACACCGAAACGAATCGCATCAACTACGCATTTATGCTGTGCACGGGTCGACAACCCAACGAAGCAGAACGCAAGGAAGTGCTTAGCCTGCTTGAGAAACAACGCAAGCGTTTGGCGGATGGTTGGTTGAATGCCAAAGAGGTGGCTACGGGCGACGCGGCCAGCGTTCCCAAACTTCCAGAACACGCGACGCCTCAAGATGCCGCTGCCTGGACATTGGTTGCCCGCGTGATGTTGAACCTAGATGAAACGATTTCGAAGAACTAATTAATATGAATACACAACAAGCAATCCTCGAGTCTCAATCGTTGCTGACACGTCGCCGCTGGTTTCTCAGCCAATGTGGAGTTGGTTTGGCGGGCATCGCCGCGACTTCGTTGATGGCGGACGAAGCCCCACGTCCTTCGAGCCCAACGAATCCGCTGGCACCGAAGCCACCGCATTTCCCAGGCAAAGCCAAGCGTGTGGTCTATCTGTTTCAAGCCGGCGCGCCCAGTCAACTGGAGCTGTTCGACAACAAGCCTGAACTCGCAAAGTTGAGTGGCCAACTGCCGCCAGCTGAGTTGTTGAAGGGCTACCGGGCTGCCTTCATCAATCCTAACTCCGCGTTGCTGGGACCGAAGTTCAAATACGAAAAACATGGCCAAGCCGGCATGGAACTCAGCGAAGTGCTACCGCACACGGCCAAGATCGCCGACGAAATTTGTTTGATTCGGTCGATGCAAACCGATGCCGTTAATCACGCGCCGGCTCAGATGATGATGAACACCGGTTCAGAACAATTCGGACGACCAAGCCTGGGATCATGGACGCTGTATGGACTGGGCAGTGAAGCCGCGGATCTGCCTGGCTTTGTTGTGCTCACCAGTGCGAAAGGAACCAGCGGCGGAGCGAGCAATTATGGTTGTGGCTTTTTGCCGACCATGTACGGTGGCACTCCGTTTCGCAGTGCCGGTGATCCGGTACTCTATCTTTCGAATCCCAAAGGCATCGATCAGGAGGCTCAGCGGACCAGCCTAGATTCTTTGAATCGCTTGAATGAACTCGCTTTGCAGCAGATCGGCGACCCCGAAATTGCGGCTCGTATCCAAAGCTACGAGATGGCTTACAAATTACAATCGAGTGCACCTGAGTTGATGGACTTGAGCAAAGAGGGTCAAGAGTCGCTCGATCGATATGGCATCAAGGACCCCAAGCAACCAAGTTTCGCTCGCAATTGTTTGCTTGCCCGAAGATTGCTGGAACGCGGAGTGCGTTTGGTGCAGTTGTTCCACGAAGCCTGGGATCAACACTCGGGATTGGTGGCTGGCGTGAAGCAAAATGCACTCGACACCGATCAAGCCAGCGCGGCCCTTGTCAAGGATCTCAAAGATCGCGGTTTGCTTGAAGATACGATTGTCATTTGGGGTGGCGAGTTCGGTAGAACGCCGATGGTTCAAGGCGGCAACGACGGCCGCGATCATCACAATCGCAGTTTTGGAATTTGGATGGCTGGAGGCGGTTTGAAGCGTGGCTACGTGCATGGTGAAACGGATGAGTTGGGATTCAACGTGACGAATAATCCGGTGCATGTGCATGATTTGAACGCCACGTTGCTGCACTTGCTCGGCTTCGATCACACCAGGCTGACCTTCCGTGTTCAAGGCCGCGACTATCGCTTGACCGACGTGCATGGCAACGTGGTGCGAGACATTTTGGCTTAGTCACTTGCGATGGTAGTGCACAAGTCCACTCTCCACTCGTTCCCAGGCTCTGCCTGGGAACGCACTGTCTTCGAGGCTCCGCCTCGCGCCCCCGCCTCCGAGCCCTTCAGCCCAGCATTGTCAGTTCAGGCAGACTCTGGGCTGTGCGACAAATAGCAATCTTTCAAAAATCTCTAGCGAGAGTTTTGTTACAGCTTCGTTTTGCTTCAACGCAATCGGCAAGTGAAAACGCTGTGGCTCCCCTCGCCCCGGTACTCCGGGGAGAGGGGTTGGGGGTGAGGGGCAGTCCCAAGTTAAGCCAATGCGATCGCAGCTTGATTCGCTTCGCCCATCGCTTCGTAACAGGCAGCTCGCGAAGACAGCACGCGCTTCGAATACTCATCTGAATTCTGGCAAGCGTTGCGAACTGAGCTGACAACTTGGAAGTCCTCATCGGAGTTAAGCCCAGAGCAAGTTAAGAGATTGATGAGGTCTATTTCCGAGATACAGAACCAGATCGATGATCCTTACCAATGACTGGCACCGAGCCGATGGCCGCCAAGGTCGTTGAGTTGCGATTCTTTACGGGGCTCAAGCAAGCCGAAGTGGCGGAGTCGCTCAGATGGCAAAAGTGTTACCTCAATTTTCGATCGAACCAACATACTGCCAGTCCGCGATAAAGCCCGTATTGCGTGCGATCTGGCTTTGCGGCTGTACGACGTCACCTAGCACGCGACTAAACTCACTTAGGTTCATCGCATGGAATCGATCGATCGAATCAAGCTTATAGAGCAGGACATGGTCTTCCATCAAGGCTCTTTCATTATGCGTTGCTACTGCCTGAGCCGCGCGAAATTGCAAAGATGCGTAAGCGTTAAAGTATCGCTTTAGATCGGGGAATGTCTGCTGCAGTAATCGACTGGCTTGGGGTTTGCATACTCAACTCCTATCTAATGCAATTTGCGTACTGATCATTGATCACCCCCGCTGGAAAGATATATATCTCATGTGTGATCTAAAGCTTCTGAGACTTGTAGGTAAGTGTGTTTTCAGCGTCGACACCTTTGGTCACGGGGAGAGCAATGTTCAGCTGTTTTTTGCGTTTTCGCGACTGAGGTTGTTACAACATATGGATCTTGGTACTGCCGTAGAGCTACTAATTTGCGAACAGCTG
>JANRMD010000229.1:0-3750 GCA_033761895.1 Pirellulaceae bacterium
ATTTGTGTTTCAGTATTTGTGTTTCAGTTCTTCAATATAATTGCGGGGTCCGAAAGCCTTGACGGCTTCCGCTACTTTACTTATTCGTCTTGCTTTTTTGCGTGTTTGTGAGCCGTCGGCGCTAGCCGCGGGTCTCGAAGTTTGGTGCTTGCATGGATTTGAACCGTGCCAATACGAGTTGAACTGGAGATTGTTTTGCATTGGCAGGTTTATAGGTAATGAACGATTGCTCCTTCGGTCACCCGCGGCTAGCGCCGTCGGCTCACTCTACCCGCGGCTAGCGCCGTCGGCTCACTGTACCCGCGGCTAGCGCCGTCGGCTCACTGTGCCCGCGGCTAGCGCCGTCGACTCAATCTGCCCGCGGCGCGATAGTTCACGCTGCACGCGACGCGATAGTTCAATTAGCCGTTAGGTGTTTAAATATTGCAGTATTTGTGTTTCAGTATTTGTGTTTCAGTTCTTCAATATAATTGCGGGGTCCGAAAGCCTTGACGGCTTCCGCTGTTTTACTTATTCGTTTTACTTTTTTTGAGCTCAGTGAACCAAAGTGGATTCTGGTTCGATTGTTAACTTGGGTTTTATGTTGGTCACGGAAGCGTAACAGTTCCTCATCAGCGGCTCGCGAACTGACCACGAATAAAAGGCGGCTCGTTCGATCGCACCGCGGCTGAGTTCATGCAACAGTTGTCGCTCATTGGCTAAGGTACTTAACGCTTGTGAGAATGCTGCGATAGTTTGTTTGGGATTGGAGACCGGGACACGGATGCCCGATGTGGGTGTAAGTACATCAGCCGCACCTTGATGGTCCAAGGCAACGATAGGTACACCAGCGGCCAGGGACTCGAGCAGCCCTGTACCGGAAGTATCGCGAAGACTCGTAAACGCAAAGACATCAGCCCATTCGTAGTGGTAAAGCGACTCGCGATAATGCGGCTTTGCGAACCAAGTAATTTTGTCCGCCACCCCCAATCGTTCTGCCATGCGCATCCACTTGACTTTGCAAGCTCCGTCACCGACTACGCGAACTTCGAACTGCTGGGATTTGGGCAATGCCGCCAGCGCATGCAAGAGAATCGGAAAGCCCTTCCAAGGCCTCAAGCGACCGACCCATAGAATTCGCAGGGGGCGGTCGTCGCTCGTAATGCCCTTGGGCATCCCAATTTCGTAATCGATTCCCGCTTCTAACTCAAGTCTCAACGTCGCTCCCGTGCTCTGCTGCAGATCACGCTGAGTACTTCGATTCGCAGCGAAGACTGCGGCGGCTCGGAGAGTGGCCCGACGCACACGCAATCCTAAGTTCAACTGACAGGAGTTCAATGCGTTTCTGGCTAGCTCAAAGAGACCGCCGCACAGATCGACGGTGCTCAGGAAACTAAGGGGAAAGTTACTGGTCCCACCAACTGGTCCCCACACAAACGGACAATCGAGCATCCAAAGATAGCCAGGCTCGCGATATCCGCACACCGATACCATATGCGTAACTGCAAATGGAGCTTGGGCGTGCAACTTCTTAGCGAACCGCAGAACTTTGCCATGCCAAATGCGATATCCCAGGTAGAACAACAGTTCTTTTCTTACACAGTAATTACCTAACGCACCTGCGGAAAGCGCGACGAATCTTAAGCGTCGACTCAGATGGAACGGAATTCTCGCGGTTAGTTCCTGAACGTTGGTGCCAGGTGAACATACCACCGTAACATCGAAGTCCTCGGCGGCCTGCAAGGCTCGATTCCAACCGTTACGTTCCTCCATCGAATTGTCGGGATGGCAAGCGAAAGCAACCAGCAAAAGCCGTGAGTCGACCACTGGAAGGCAAGAACCTTCACAAGCTCCAGTTGGTGGCTGAACTCGGTCAGACATGGAATGATTTGCTAAGAGGGCACACTAGAACGGCCCGAGTTAAACCGACCGATTCGATACGGGCAGATTCTCGAGCACACGCCCTCCATGTTAATCAGGCTCGACAAAAAGTGCCCGAAGATTGCCGGTAGCCGGGCCGACATTCATGCTAAAGCGAAAGCTACAATCGTCAAAGGTGTTAACTTCTGCCGCAGCCAACCGAAAGCGGGAGAAGATGTGCAGTTTTCCACATGGTTTGCTCAGCTAGCGGCTTTTTCATCTTTGACCGAAGTTGCCAAAATCACGCGTTCGATTTCGTCGGCTGACATGCCCCGATCAACCAATTGCTGCTTCAGTTCGACTTCGTTGCGGTGCTTGACGATGGACTTTACGCAGCTTGCGAGTGCCGAGATGCACAAAAAGCCGAAAACGCTTACAATCGCCACGATTGGAATCGCAGTCGGTGACATAAAAAACGTCATTGGCATAGTCCTTTTGAGCGTAAATCGCACAAATCCATGGTACAGAGATCGACCTTAAATATTTCGCCGCCAGCAAGCGGATCTTGGCAAAACCCGGCCCCAAGCCCCCAGGATTTTTCCAGCGTGGAAGTTAAACCTCTGCGCATTGGACCTATAGTGGTCGATCCTCCCATTCTACAAGCTCCAATGGCGGGTTTCACCAATTTCGCTTATCGCCAAGTAGTTCGCAACTACGGTGGCGTGGGGCTGCAAGCGACAGAAATGGTCAACGCCCGCGGCTTCGTGTGGCTCGACGAGCACGATTGCGAACACCCCGACCGACTGTGGGGAGTCCGCGAGGAGGCTCGACCGCTGGCCGTGCAGATCTGGGACAACGAGCCTGAGACGATGGCCAAGGTGGGTCGCCGATTGGTTGAAGACTATAAAGTCAGCGTCGTCGACATCAACTTCGGCTGCCCCGTGAAGCAGGTGACCGCCAAAGCCCACAGCGGTTCGTACCTGCTGAGCCACCCAGAAAGGATGTTTGCGATCATCTCGCAGCTGGTCGCCGCCTGCCATCCCACACCCGTCACTGCCAAAATTCGGCTCGGCTGCACTCGTAAAAACATCAACGCCAATGAGATCGCTCAGGTCGTCGAACAGGCTGGGGCATCGGCCTTGACCGTCCACGGCCGCACGGCGGAAGATTACTTCAAGGGCAGCGCCGACTGGGAACGCATCGCTGAGATCAAGCAGTACTTGAAACGTATACCGCTGATCGGCAATGGCGACTTGGACAGCCCCGAGAAAGTGGTCTTTGCATTCCAGAATTATAAAGTCGACGGAGTCATGATCGCGCGAGCCGCACTGGGGCGTCCGTGGTTGTTCGCACAAGCCGCAGCTGCGATCCGCGGCGAACCAATTCCACCCGAGCCAACGCTGCTTGAACAGAAAGAATGCATGCTGCGGCACTATGATCTTGTGGTCGAGCGTTTCGGCGTTGAGAAAGGAACTCATCTAATGCGCAAGTACGCCTGCTGCTACGCGCAAGGCAAAGCCGGCTCGCGCAACTTCCGCAGCTTGGTCGCCCAAGTCTCGACGCCTGAGGAATTTCATCGCATCGTCGAAGAGACTTTCCCCAAAGATCCAGAGTGAAGGTGTTGATGAGCTATTTCGATTCCCTCGATTCAATGAGGTGGCGGATCATGGAGGTAGCGGATCAATGAGGTAGCGGAAGCCGTCAAGGCTTTCGGGAGCCACCGCATTACTTTCGAATGCTTGAAGGGTTAGCGGCGGTTACCAGAGCAATAACCGGGGCTAACGCCCATCGGTTAATCCCGCAGATTTACTCTGCGGATCGTTCGGTTTCTCACTAACTTGAGACGCGGTGACGAAGGGCGACGAGGGCTGAGGTTGTTAGCAGCCTACGCTTCGCCGAGTCGCAACATCC
>JANRMD010000230.1:0-6954 GCA_033761895.1 Pirellulaceae bacterium
CAATCGTAGCTGCCACAATTGAGACAATTGTGCGACACTCCCAAAAACAAATTGCGCTGAAGCACTAGCTCACTTACGCTGACTCATTGGTTTCAGAGATTTCCTCTGAATCAGACTCGGACTCTTTATCACTATTCTCTACGATGCGATTAACTCGGACGCGCTCCGGATGATAATTCCCGGAGCGGCCTTCGCGATCTACAATACGCACAACAACATCGCAGGAGAGATTGGGCTGCTTGAGCAGTACCCCGAGATCTTGAATTGCCACATGACGGATCAACTCTTCAACGGCAGCATGCTTCGCCAAATTGGAGAAGTTAAAGCGCAGCTCAGCCCCTGCACTCAGTGCGCCGATTGCAACCGCTTGGCTGTTGGCTGGATGGTAAAGTAGCGTACTGCCATCGATTGAGAATCTTCCATCACTGGTATCCAGGGCCAGTTTGCAGAAGCTTGGGTCGGTACTTTCTAGACTTAACTCAATCATGGCTCCGTCCATGTCCAATGTTCCCGGTTGACAGAGGACCGCATTGGCATCAATACGCATTAGTCCCGTTGGGAGCTGACCATCTATGATCTTATAGGTCAAATTGGGACTGCTCACACGGATGGCTGGCGGGATTCGTTCGGAAGGCCATAGAACTGCTTTCCCATCGACGCCTGCGGTCAAGATCGTACGTCCGTCAGGAGAGAACTCGGCCACGGTTGTTTCGCTGGAATGATACTCCAACGACAGCACTTCACCCAGACTGGCGTTGCTTTCTCCTGGTTGATGCTGTGCGCCCGCCCTCGACTCTTTCATCCGTCCAATGTCCCAAAGACGAACGGTTGTGTCTTGGCTAGCAGATAGAACTCTTAATCCATCGCTCGAAAAAACCACAGATGCCAAGGGGGCTGAGTGGCCCAGCAGCTTCCCAATCTCCAAGCCAGTTGAATTGGACCACAGCCGAATGGTTTGATCCTGTGACCCAGATACCAGCCATCGACCATCAAATGAGAATGCCAAACAATTGACGGCTGCAACGTGTCCGCGTAGCTCGTTGGTCTGTTTTAAAGTGGTGGAATCATACAGTCGAATCAAATTGTCGTCGCAGGCCACCGCCAGTACCTTTCCGTCAGGTGTAAGCCGCAAGGAGTTTCCGATGACGGTCGGTTTCTGAATCAGTCCAAAAGTAGTCGGCGTACCCGAGGCCACGTTCCACAGCACGATTCTTCCATCTTTACCCGAAGTGATCACCGACTGGTTGTCGATCGAGAACACCAGGTCTCGAATCGCTCCCGAATGTCCTCCCAACAATTTCTGGATGGAAGCCTGTTTCGCAACATCCCAAATCAGCGCTGTTCCGTCGTCACTTGCGGATGCAAGGTACGTACCGCTGGAGTCAAAACAAAGTGAGAGGATCGAGGGGGAAGGCAGAAAGCTCATGAGTTCCTTGCCATCGCTCATACCCCAAAGACGCGCCCCTCGACCACCGTAGGTCAGCAAGTTCGAATCGTTATCTGTCAGCACGGCGCCCAAGAGTGATTTGGGTGTCATGCCGGCGTGGCCCGTAGCCATCCACTCTTCGGACCGACCATCCCACCTCCAAATCTTCTTCTCAGAGTCAACAGGATCAGAAGTTGTCACAATTACAGTGGGAGAATCGCTGGTCGCGAATGCCAAGTCTTGTATCAACACGTCAGCGATTTCTTTCGTCGCTACTTTCTCACCCGTAGTTAGATCCCAGATCCACAAGCGAGATTTTTTTCCGTCCAGGGAAGCGCAGCTCGCGAGGAACTTTCCATTCAACGAACATGCGGCAAGTTGAACTGCCGCAAAGTGCTGTATTCGTTCACGCGGCAACTTCTGGCCGGTGGTGCTATCCCACCAGGCGACACTTCCGTCAGAACTGACGCTAATGGCGGCCTGGCTCGCATCGGCACTGGCACTAGCATCGGCTGGTAAAAAGAAACAAGCCACTACGGATTCAGTGTGGCCGAAAACCTTGGTGATCAACGCGCCACGTTCTACGTCCCAAAACTCGACCGTACCCGACTTGTCACCTACAACCACGTGCTGGCCATCCTCCGATATGGCAACAGCGGTCACTGGCAAAACGGTTGGTCCTTTTTCCTTTTCGGCAGCGGGTTCAGGCCAGGCACGAATTCGCACTGGCGGCGAAAGCGATTCCAAATCCCAAATGGCGACTCCTTGCTTATCCCCTCCCGCAACCAGCCAACGACCAGACTGAGAAATGGAAAAAATGCCATCACGCCCCGCGTGTGCCATCAACGCAAGCTGAGTTCCGCGTTGCAGGTCCCATAAGCGAAGCGTGTTGTCCCCGGCTGCGGTCGCTAGCCGAGACCCGTCTTTGCTAACCTTGGCTTTGTTGGTTAAGTACTCGTGGCCATCATTCAACAACGCAGTGCGTTCACCTGAATTTGGATTCCATAGCGCAATCGTTCCATCGGAGTGCGCAGTAGCTATCATGCCGCCCGATGGAGCATAACATGCATCTAGAATCGGCGGACTTTCGGCATTGAAAACCAGTTTTTCGCGATAGCTGTCCAAACGCCAAATCTTCCACGAGCGATCATCACTGCCCGAGAGTACTTGTGTACCGTCTGCGCTGAAGCGACACGCCCGAACCCAGCCGCCATGTCCACGCAGTCGATGCACGGGTGTAGTTGTTGCGGTTGTCGAATTGCTGGGAACATCCCAAACATACACTTCGTTGTCATTGGCGGTCGAAACGAGCCGTTTGCCATCTAACGAATACGCGACTTCTTGAACTGTACCGCTGTGTCCCTCGAGGGCTTGAAATGTTTGTTTGGCAATCGGTTTGCCTTTTAACTGGTTTTTGACATCTTCGACCTGTTGTGCCCGAGTATCCTGCTCGCTTACAGTCCAAACAAGGACTCGGCCGTCAGCTCCGCTCGAAGCGATCGTCTTCCCATCCGGCGCAAAGGTTGCGCTAAAAACGGGGGCTTCGTGCCCTGAGAATTGCTGCATTTCTAATCCACCAGCGATTTTCCATAGCCGGGCGGTTCGATCGCTGCTTGCGCTAACGACATACTCATTGCTGGGCGAAAATTCGATTGACGTGAAACCACCGAGATGTCCGTTGAGCGACGCCACTTCACGAGTCTCTTGCCATTTCCATATTCGCCCAATTCCCTTGTTGTCACCTGCGGCGATATATTCGGATTTGGGATCATTGGAAAACGCAACAGCCATGGCTGGTCCCGACTTCATCGGCAACTTCTTTTCCAAGAAGGGTTCTTTTCCTTCCTGCAAACGCCATATGCAAACGGTTCCCGAATTGTCGTCATCGACACCGCTGGACACAATCATCGTACCGTCTGAATTAAAGTCGAGGTCCGACAGCGAACGTCCATGTCGAAACTTCGCGGTGGGTTGCTTATCCGACAGTCTCCACAGTTCGCATTCACCGGTTAGTTTTCCAATCGCGACCCACTTTCCATCCACGGTACGATCGATGCATTCAACGGAATCACCAGTCGGATAGGTCGTAACAATTTGCACCGCATCATCGCTGCTTCCTCCGCGGACCAGAAATTGGTGGCGTCCCCATTCCCAATGCCGAATTCGAGACTTGGCATCAGACAATTCTTGCTGGCTCAAAATTTCGGCAGCGATCGAGAATTGGTTCTTCTGAATGCTCGCACCGACCAAGCCAATTTCTGCAAAGTACGAACTCTCTTCGGCTTGCCGTCGCTGCTGAATCGACTCCAGACGAGCCTTCTCCGCAAACTGTTGCGCTTTCACAGCCTGCTCGCGTTCCTCCCTTGCAGTCACCGCAGACTCTTGGGCTTTTGTCTTTTGTTCCCTTGCATCCTTATATGCACTTTTGAGACCAGCGTTGAGTTGGAGGATTACGATCATCCCAATAGAACCCGCGATCACAATAAAACCGGTCAGCGCCACCGCGACTCTACGGATGGTCTTAAATCGATTCTGTCTCGCATCCCGCTCCTTAATTGCCGTGCGCAGCTTTTGTCTCAGCGGACGATGGTCATCTTCAGTCTCGTCTAACAACGATAATCCGAGATCGTAGTCCCCTTTCTCGTAAGCCGTCTCTGCATAGGCGGCTTTAGCGCGCGACAGTCCTAACTTCGCCGCTGTATTTTGGTCCCAGAGTGCAAATGCTTCTTCAAACGCAAAGACTGCTCGCGAGAATCCCTGATAGTCCCTGGTTGAAATCGCCTCATTGAGATCGGCTTCCGCACTTTCCGAAAGTGTCAGGCTCTCACTATGGGATTGGTAGAGACGGATCGCAGCTTGGAAAGACTTGACGGAACGATAGCGGCGACGAGGCAGTGTTGCCATCGCACGTATCGCGATTTCCATCAGTTCGCCGGTAACCTCCGTTTCACGAATGATGTTCTTGGCGGCATTCTGCACGCACTCCATCACATCATTTCCATAGTGTGGTGGAAATCCGGTTAAGATCTCAAACAATATGGCGCCCAGCAAATACACATCGGCGGCTGGTCCAATCGTCTCCATCGGGCCAGTCGCCAATTCAGGAGCCATATAAGCGGGCGTGCCCCCCATGGCTTGCGAACGAAGAATACTGGACGTGCGACGAAATCCTTCGGTTGCAACGGCGATTCCCCAGTCCATGACCAGCACTTCACCGAAGCTGCCCAGCATCACATTCTCAGGCTTCAAGTCGCGATGAACGACACTCCGCGAATGCGCAAACGCCACCGCGTCCGCAACCTTGAGCAGAATCTCGATGTTCTCCCGAGTGTCCTTTTGCGCGATGACTCGGTCCCAGGGAGTACCGATTACATTCTTCATCGAATAAAAGAGTTCGCCCTGGGCATTCCTACCGAGATCGTAGATCGGCACGATGTTAGGGTGATCCAACTCACCCGTTAGGATCGCTTCCGCAAGAAACTTTTCTTGGTGTTCATTTCCCTTGCGATACTCTTCCTTCAACATCTTGATCGCAACGGTTCGATCGATCGATGCTTGTCTGGCAGTGTAGACAACTCCAACTCCGCCTTGACCGATCACGTCCAGGAGTTCGTAGTCGACAGGCTTGTCCGATACGTTTAATGGACTGCGGACCTCGCGTGGCAGGATCGCGAAGACGGAATCGGAAACCGTGTTGTGCGATTCAGGGCTGGAGTCGGGGCCTTTGAGTGTGCTGCGAACGTCTGCGGCACCTTGGATCGAGTCCCGCCAAAGTTGGTCCATCTCCTTCGGCAGGGCCGCAGAAGCAGCTTCCGCCTTAGGCAATTCGGTTGCAAAGGAACTTGGACTTGGTGCGCCGGGACTTGGTGCGATGGGATTGGGTGCGATGGGACTTGCTGCAATAGAACGGGGGGCAACTGACTCTGAGTAAATGGTTGCCTCAGTAACTGGTTCCGGCGACAGTGGCGCATCAGCAGTTTTCTCGACGGGCTGCTGGCCAGCTACGCTTGCTTGCGAATCCGAAGCTTCCGGCTCCTCTGGCCATTCAATAATGTTTCCACACTGTGGGCATCTTCCTTCCTGAAGGCTCACCATTTCGTAGTCAAAATTGCAAAGCGCACATTTCTGCATCCACCACACTCCAGTTTTAGCTGCGACAGCTATCCCGTTCAGCTCAAATTACTCAACCTGCTCTAAATCTTCGAGCCGCTTTGCGCCATGATCGCATGGTTTGTGCGATTGTACCGGTCGCTAACATCGCGTGGTTAAGCGGTCCCTCTTCTTCCTTCACTTCGCCGCTTGTTTCCCGGCGTTCCTGCAATTCGAATTCACGTTCATGGAACTCTTGAATCCCGGATGTGGGCATTCCCGGCGGCATTTCATTAACTTCAGCGGAGTTCTTATCCAATAAACGTTCATCCACTTTCAAGTACTCAGGACTTGTGGGAGCTTCTTCGATCTCAAACGGACGATGATTGCGAAGATAGAAATCTTTCAGAAGCAACTCATTGCCATCTTCTCGAATCAAATAGATCCGGTATCGATTGTCTCCCAATTTCTGGAACAGCGTTCCGGAACTCAAATCTTCGATGTCCTGTTCCGTCAGATTGATATCCTCACTGGCAGCGACCTCTCCTTGCTCGCTAATAGGCGTGATGATACGCAGGACGTAGGATCGACTTTTTTCGACCGCAGAGCCACTCGAAGAAATAGTTATCTCAGCCGATGGAACGACAGGCGCGACTGCGGCCGAAGTCTGTACATCAGCCAAGTTATTGAACACAATTCGGTTCGGTATCGTTGGGGCTTGTGGCAGTTCAAATCGCAACGATATCAACCCAGCTGCCGGTGTCACAAGGTTCTGGTTCACTACGGTTGACAAACTGCTTACTGGCCCCTGAGCGTCGTTGAATTGAATTCGATTCAAGGCGTCAATGCCTACAGTCACTTTCACCGGAATATCTGCAATGGGGTCGTTGGGGTTCGGATTGCCTTGGTACTGGTGCGTGATCTGATAAATCACTCCCGAACCATCGAAGCGCGAGATCTGCGGATCGACAGTAAACTGCGAAAGCGAGCCGATCGGGAAACGGTCGATTTCGTTATCGCCCCAATCGATGACTACGGAGAAATTCCGATCGATTAACGCTGGACTCGCACTCCCCAACTGGATCTGGATGGTGGCCAAACCTTCTGAGTCAACATTGACGCCCAATGAGTTCACGGTTGGCCGGACTTGGACCAGTGGAGGCATGGCTGTCACAACGGCTTCAGTATTCGCATTCGAACTGCCCGCTCGGATGGCCGCTCCCGGAATGAATTGGAATTGACCACCAGCATTGCCGCTGATGGTGGCACTTGCACCGTTTGTTTGGACCAGTGCACCCGCTCCGATCACCAAGTTGTTTTGTGCGTCGAAGCGAATGGATCCCCCCCCCCCCGCCACGACACCACCATCCATTAAGGTTGAGCCATTGTTGTTTAGCAAGTTGTTATCCGAGTCCGCATTTAAAGCGGGAGCCCCCGGT
>JANRMD010000231.1:0-4442 GCA_033761895.1 Pirellulaceae bacterium
TGGGGTAAGGGGACTTCTGCGCTGACGAACCGAAATTCGGTCATTCCAGACTCAAAATGATGAAATTATGCACCGAGGCGCCCCGCTACGCTAAAATTCATGAGCGTATGCAATATCCGGGCTAGCGCCGTCGGCTCACTAAGAAAACAGACCGCTAGCCGCGGGTCTCGAAGTTTGGAGCGTGCATGGATTTGGCTCATTCCAATGCAAGTTGAACTGGCTTCATTGGCAGGACTACATTTGATGATCGATTGCTCCTTCGGTCACCCGCGGCTAGCGCCGTCGGCTCACTAAGAAAACAGGCCGCTAGTAGCGCCGTCGGCTCACACTGCCCGTGGCGCAATAATTAACAAGTCCTCAAGCATTTCGGGATTACAGTGGCCCTCGAAAGCCTTGACGGCTTCCGCTACCGTCACCTCATAGGTCTACACCAAAATGTCGCGGATCACTTGACCATGTACATCCGTTAGGCGGCGTTCGATGCCGTTGTGATAGTAGGTCAAGCGTTCGTGGTCCATGCCGAGCAGATGCAAGATTGTTGCATGGAAATCGTAGACTGTGGTCACATTCTCGACCGCTTTGTAACCGAACTCGTCAGTCGCACCATAAGTGAAAGGTGCTTTGACGCCAGCACCAGCCAGCCAAGCTGTAAAGCCAGCTGGGTTGTGATCGCGGCCGCTCGCGCCGGCTTGAAACGTCGGCATGCGACCAAACTCCGTGCACCAGACGACCAGTGTGTCTTTTAGCAAACCGCGTTGTTTCAGGTCCCGCAATAGCGCGGCGGTGGGTTGGTCAAGCACCGGGCCGTGTTTGCTGTACTGCTCATGCAATTGTTTGTGACCATCCCAGTTGCTGACCCCTTCGCCACCGGTTTGGTAGGCGCCATTGAACAACTGCACAAACCGCACCCCTTTTTCGATCAATCGTCTCGCCAGGATGCAATTGCGCGCGTATTTGGCTTTCAAATCGTTGGAGGCATCGTCGGCCCCGTACATCGCCAGTGACGCGGCTGTCTCGGTGGCCAGGTTGGTAACTTCTGGAACACTCAACTGCATTCTCGCCGCGAGTTCGTAGCTTGAAATTCTCGCCGCGAGTTCGCTGTCACCTGGGAAATTCTCGAGATGTCGCTTGTTCATGCGCTGTAAAAAATCGCGTGTCGCTTCGTCGGTCACGGCGTTGAAATTGGCGGGACGGTCAAGATTGCGGAGCGGTTTGGTCGCATTGAAATCGGTCCCTTGAAAAGCGGCTGGCAAGAAACCGCAGCCCCAGTTGTTGACACTCGATTGGGGAGTTCCCCGCGGATCAGGGATCGCCACATACGAAGGCAATTCCTGATTCTCCGTTCCAAGCGCCCAAGTGACCCAGGCACCCACGCTTGGAAATCCATCCAACGTATAACCGGTCGACATGAAATTCTCGCCCGGACCATGCGTGTTGGTCTTGCCCGTTAGCGAATGAATGAAGCACATGTCGTCGGCCATCTCGCCCAGCATTGGCACGAGCTCTGAGACCATTTTGCCGCATTGACCGCGAGGTTTGAATTCCCAAGGACTTTTGGTCAAATTTCCTTGCTTGCCTTGAAACGTCAGCAAGCCATCGGCACCTGGCATGGGTTGGCCGTGACGTTTGATCAACTCAGGTTTGTAATCAAACGTGTCCAGTTGACTGCACGCACCGGCGCAGAAAATCATCAAGACGTTCTTGGCCTTGGCAGGAAAGTGAGGTTCTCGCGCTGCAAACGGCAAGGCAGGATTGATGCGTGGACGCAACGGCGACTTATCCTCAGCCAGCAAGCCATCACTTTGCAGCAAGCTGGCCAACGCAATACTGCTGAGTCCCATAACGCTCAGACCTTGGGCTGTATGACCGAGGAATCTTCGACGATCAAACATGGCTGGTAACGATCGATTCATGGAGTCAACGACTGCTAGTAAAAGCTAGGGAATGAAAACAAACTCGTTGGCGTTGAACAACGCACGAGCAAACTGAATCCAACCTTGTTGGCTGATAAACGCTTTTGCATCTTCAAGTTCCGAACTGTCGCATTTACGGCCGAAGCAAATTTCGTATGCCCATTGAATTTGGTCATCCATCGATTGGCGTTCACGTAGCATGCGTTCTGCCAACATTTCGGATTGCTGCAATACAAAGCGGCTATTCAATAGATTCAAGGCCTGTAACGGCGTGGTGGATCGACTGCGGCGCGGTGTGACTTGGCTACCATCAGGGCAATCAAACACTCCGAATATTGAGTCCTTCTCCATGCGAACTTTGGTCATGTAGACCATTCGTCGCCAATCTGCGGGTCCGTAGTCTTTCTTTGGAAAATAGTGCCTAACGTTCTCAAGTTCGACTTCGAAGGCACTGAAACCAGGCCCGCCGATTTGGAGATCCAGTTTTCCTGTGGCGGCCAAAATGCAGTCACGGATACCTTCTGCTTCCAGTCGGCGAGTTGGAAAACGCCACAGCAATCGCGAACTCGCATCTACAGCCATACCGTCCGCTCGCGGTCGACTATCCTGTTGCCAAGTCTTCGAAGTAAGGATCAAGCGATGCAATTCCTTGATCGACCAATCTGACTCCATGAATTCGCAAGCCAACCAGTCAAGCAAATCTGGGTGGGTTGGTAATGTTCCGTTGGCTCCAAAATCCGAAGGTGTGTCTACCAAACCGGTACCAAAATGAAACTGCCAAATTCGATTGACCATCACCCGGGCGGTCAGCGGATTGTCGCGACTGGCGATCCAATTCGCCAATTGCACGCGGCGTTGTTGCTCTGGTGCATCTGTTTGTAAACCCAAGGATGTTAGTGATTCGATGGCACCAGGCTTAACCACTTCACGCGGTGCGGTGGGATCGCCGCGATACAGTCGACGGGTCTCAGGAGGCTGAATAAATCGTCCGACATAGACGTTCGAAGAACTCAAGATCTGCTTGCGGTTATCTTCCAGTGCTTGGAGTTTGGCCACCAAGTCGCGGACCGCCTGAGCGACGGTGGGCTCCAATCCCGCCAGCTCATATTGCTCGATCGACGTATTGCCTTTCTTGATCGGCAACCGATCTGCGGAGCTTGCGGCAAGTGTCCATTGCCGACCATCTGTGGATAGTTCGATGCGATAGTCTGTGGCCACACGATCTGCGAATTGACCATTGTGGTCGCGTCCCCAGACGACACGTTCAACTTTCGCTGGTTGGGCAAACTCGATCTGCGCCCAGCCTTTGACTTGACTTGCTATCCAACTTCGCGGGTTCCCAAACTGGCCATCGTTCAGATGTTCGAGTTTATGTAGCGGATGCAAAAAGTCGCCTGATGAACTCACTTTGGCACCTTTCGATGCCAAGGCAATGTTCTCATCGCCTGCGAAAACTTGCAGTTCGTCGATGCAGGGCTCGGAGGCGTTGGTTGCATTGATGGTGAAGCGAATGTACTTGGCTTCGATCTGCGCACTCGGCGGAATAGGATCAACATTCTCAACCGCGTTCACAGGATCACGGGTGCCTTGTACCTTGGCATATTTAGCTAGCTCGCTGCGGAGAGCTTGAATTTGACCAGCGAGCTGTTCTGCCTTCTCTTTCTTTTCGGCTGTAAGCGGTAGCTCCTGCTCAGCGTGCTCCACTCCAGCAAAGACAGCTTGCAATGCGTAGTAGTCCGTCTGCAAAATCGGATCGAATTTGTGATTGTGACATCGAGCGCAACCGGTTGTTAAGCCCAAGAAGGCGGTGCCCGTTGTATTGACGATATCCGCCAGTTCGTCTTGACGTTGCATGAGCCCTAACAATGGATCCTGACCTTTGACAATGTCATTTGGCCCGGCCACCAAGAACCCGGTTCCGACGGGTTCGCCCAAGGCATCTCCAGCAATCTGTTCACGCACAAAATGATCGTAGGGTTTATCTGTATTGAAGGCTTGAATCACCCAATCGCGATAGGGATACGCGTTGGGACGTTCGCGATTGGTCTCAAACCCATTGGTTTCGCCAAACCGCACCAGATCTAACCAATGAGTGGCCAGACGCTCGCCGTAGCGAGGACTTTCCAAGACGCGATCAACCAAGTGCGTCCAAGCGTCCGCACGATGGTCGTTCAGGAATTCATCCACTTGCTGTGGAGTAGGAGGCAGGCCATGCATTACCAAGTAGATGCGGCGGATCAAACGCCGCTTCTCAGCCGCTTCTGAGAGGCTCAGCTTGTTCTCGCTCAAACGCCGCTGAATGAAGCCATCGATGGCATTGCCTTCTCCACCAGTTGGTACCGACGGTCGCACAACAGGTTGAAATGACCAATGTTCTGACTTTTTCTGAGCAAGTTCATTACGAGCCTCCACCCACAACGACTCGTCTTCAACCCAAGCCCGCAGTACCTCGATTGCTTGTTGCGGTAGCGGATCTGCATCGGGTGGCATCCGCAGCTTGGCATTCGTTTGGCTAACTCTCTCGATCAG
>JANRMD010000232.1:0-31983 GCA_033761895.1 Pirellulaceae bacterium
TTGAATCATAGCGGACTACAGGTGGCGCACCCGAAAAAGCCTCCGTTTGCGTACAAAGTATGGTGACTTTTGGAACTCACCTGGATTTTCTTGCGGAGGGACATCCGGTATTCCGGAGCGCGGGCGTCCTCGCCCGCTTGCCGCAAAGCTGCGTTATAGAACTTACGATTCGCGACACTAGCGCACGGCGGCTAATCCTAATATTTAAGTTTGACGCTCCACCAGAGCAGCAACGCCAGCTGTGTTCCCTGCCGTTAACTTGTTCGCTGCTATTGAGCTGGCTGTGACAAATCACTTGTAAAGCCTCGAAAAAATCATCTTGGCCATTCAAGATCTTCAACAGCTGTTTTGCTTAGGCCATGAGTTGTAAGGCAATGATAGCGTCAGGAAGAACTTTAGTTGCTCTTAGGACCCAGAAAACCCGCTGCTAGCTAAGCTCGATACCGCTTAAATAGTGGTAACTGTCGTTACGACTGACTCTACCCTTAAAATCGTTCAACTTTCACATCCAAGAATCCCGATACCCCCACAGTAACGCAATTTAAGTAGTTCGTTCTCAGTCAACTGAGTTCTAGCTGCATGCACAATTGGCGGTGGAGGACGGGGCAATGACTAAGCATCAGAAGTCGAACAATTCAACCCAAGCAACGAAGCAATTCAGCGTACGGCAGATGCTTCGTTCAGCATTAGTGGTCGGAGTTGTTTCTGGCTTTGCTTGTCCAGCTATGGGGCAGACCGAACTGACTCTACCTTCGTTTCCTGAAGATGCCACCTCCCTGGCGTTACCGGTCGCTCAAGACTTATCTTTGCCGCCTGCCTTCACAGAGCCGAAGGCCGTTGGACCGTCGACTTCGAAGCGGGTTGCCAGCCTGCTAGGCCTCAAGAAGCTTGCCCCTACGTCACCGGCGGCATGCGCTCTGCCAGCGTTCCCGTCGACTCAGCCAACTCTGTTGCCACAGTCATCGCCAACCGAGCAACTCTCGAACGCTTCCGCGCCGAGCATCTTCCGCTCAACAAGCACGAAGGCGGGCGATTCGCAAACCCTACATAATGACGATTCGATCGCGTTAGCATCCGCCGATGAGTCGTTATCGCAAATTGAAATTCCGCCTACCCTGAGCACTCAGCCTGCTCTCGCATCAGATGAGCTCAGCGAGGAAGAGACCAGCGAAGCTGAGTCGTTGGATGTCTCGCTAAGTGAACTGTCGAGGGAAAGCAGCGAGTCGCTGACCGATACGCTGATCGATATCGAAATTCCTAAGGGTTCTGAGGAACAGCAAGCGACTACCACGCAACAGAACCTGAGCGACGTTCCGCGAGTTACGACTCAGTTGGACCAAACTCCAGTTCTACTTCAGCAGCGTGCTCCGGAACTTGTGAAGCGATTACCTGCGATGCAATTACATATTGGCGGGGGCAGAGGTGCCCAGTCGACTATTTCTGATAGCGTGCAGCCTGCGTCGGCACCGACGAGTTATTCGATGAGCGATGCCGATGAAGACAATCAAGAAGATGCCACTGAATCAGAGTCCGAGGTAACAGAGGCTCCCAAAACCAAGAAGACGCTGAACGTGCGGATCGAAGGCGAACCCGTTCAAGTTGTGCCGCGCTCTGCTGCAGCCTCGGAAGCTATTGTCACTCCGCAAAAGCAACTGTCCTTCGATCCAGTCGGCTTGAGAAGTGGAGTAGGCAGCCCTACAGCTAGTACTCCAGCAGCAAACACTCCAGCAGCAAACACTCCAGCAGTTAGTACTCCAGCAGTTAGCACTGCAGCAGTTAGTAAGCCGGCGGTGAGTCTCCCAGCTGTCAATCTACCGGCAATTAGCAGCTCAAGCACGATCCAAAGCGTCAGCAGCCAAAGCGCTAGCATCCAGAGTATCAGCGGTCAAAGTTCGGGAGCTAAGGCTCAAACTGATAAAGGCTTTGATCAGCCGCCAACGATCGGTGAACGACTGGAAGTTGGACTGCATGAATCGATCAATGTTGAATCCAAGCAGCCTATAAGTGGTTTGTCGGTTGAACACCCCGAACTGTGTCAGGTACTCAAGAGTGGCGAGCGTAGCCTTTCCGTTGTGGGACTTAAGGCCGGTCAAACTCGAGTTGCATTGTTCACAACCAGTGCTTCGGGTGAGCGCAAAATCGAGATCCGCGAAGTAATAATCGCAGGTACTGAGAATCGCCAAGCCGACATGAAGTCACTGGCTACAGAGATCAGCAAGAGCGTACGACGCATGTATCCGAACAGCCGCATTGAAGTGATCGCGGAAGAGGACGGATTGGCTGTTCAAGGCTATGCAGGTTCTGAAGCGGAAGCCAAGAAGATTATTGGTCTGATTCGAAAAACGTCCCTGCAACCGGTTGTTGACCGGTTGGCAACGTACAAATAGGTTCGATGAATACTGCACCGCTCCAAGTGACTTGGATGTGCGACAAGGCTGCGATCGCGCAGCGACAATACATAGAGTTCGTCGTTCGCTCAAACCGTTGACGAGCGCTGACTGGGTGGCTTAACTAGCAAGATTGCCAATTTGAGGATTACCATGCGTAATTTCCTAACAACTACTAAAAGCGGTTTGTCGGCAATGGCCGCAGTTGGCCGCCGAACTTGTTTAGCTGCCATGCTGGCGACTTCGCTCACAGCAACCAGCGGCGAGTTCGCAACCGCACAGTCACCTCATAATTCAGCGCCTTACAGCTCAGCGCCCTCCTCGATGGAGTTCGGCAATGCTGTTGAGCAAGGCTATGGCTTAGTTAGTGGCGTACCTACGGACGAGTCCGAAGGGCTGGTTTCAGGATCGGGACGTGTCTCTTCCAAATCCGTGCCTGCCACGTTGGCTTCGATGCCATCGGTTGTCAGCGATGGTGGGTACTACGAAGGCAACCTGGTTTCAGACGGTGTTGTTCCCAATTGCAACCCGTGCTACACGCCAGGCTGTGACGTTTCCTGGTATGTCGGTTACGAAGCCCTGTGGTTGCGTCGCGAAGGTGATGACAACTTCACAATGTCGCGCTTCAATCGCATGCAGGAGTTCGACTACGAACTTGGGCGCATCGGTGGACGGATCACTGCTGGCCGATTGTTCGACTGCCACAATGGTTTTGAGATGGTCTATACCGGACCATTCGAGTGGCAGCGATCGAGCGACGTCAGCGGAGTGCTGCAAAGTAACTTTGTCCCTTCCGGCGATTATACCGCCGCATCGATCAACACATTCAACAACGCCGACCGCCACGTGCAAACTTACCAAGCTAAGTTCAACAGCTATGAACTGAATCGGACTTGGTGGACTTGGGATGTGCTGCAAACACTCTTCGGCTTGCGATACATCAACTACGAAGAAGACTATGCTCTGTCCACGGCGCGCGGCGGTGCAGGGACCGGTTTGTTTCAGTCTTCCATCAACAACAACGCCATTGGTCCACAGATCGGGGCTCAGCTGATTCGCCCTGCCAGCTTGCGAGTGAACTACGGCTTCAGGGGCAAGATTGGTATCCTTGCAAACTTCAACGACTCGACCACTTTCATGACCAATGCAGGTAACTTGCTGCTCAACGCGACCGACGAAAGTGTGGATGTGTCTGGAATCGTGGAGATGGGCGCTTTCGCGAGCTACCAAATCGTGCCAAGTGTACGACTGACCGCAGGCTACGAATTCAATTACCTACCACGCTTTGCAACCGTGCCTGGTCAAGATGTGGCTGCCGTGAATTTAACGAGCGGTACTAGTGTTAGGACGGACAGTGATGTGTTCCTGCATGGTGGTAGTGCCGGTGTACAGATCCTCTACTAAACAACCTGGCCTGAGCAACTGGGCCTAACTAACTGGGCCTGAGTAATTGGGCCTGAGTAATTGGGCTCGGCCAAAAAACTCGAAACGCAGCGGCAAAACCGCTGCGTTTTTGACTTTGTGCAAAGCCTCGGGTGGCACGTTCAGAAGCCGATTGTTCAGAAGTTGATGGTGCAGGATCAGGCATCGGAACGGGCGGCTTCCTAATCCCGCTTTAGCTCAAATACAGTCCGACAAAGCGGTTGGCGTTCGTTCATCCAGCCTGTCAAATCTGTTCGCAATTATTACAATCAGATTGCAGGATGGTAACAAACCAGAGGGGTGGGCTGCATCGCGCCGTGAACCACTCTTCTGTATTCGCCTGTTTTTGCATTTAAACTTTCCTTGCGGCCTTAACCAAAGCAAACCGATGATCAACGCGCAACTCAAGGAACGACTCGTCCGCCATGTGCTTTCGAAAGTTCGCATGCCAGGTCAGTATATTGGCGGCGAACGCAATATCGTGGTCAAACGCCACGATGAAGTAGCCGGCAGACTCTGTTTGTGCTTTCCCGATGCATACACCATTGGTATGAGCCACCATGGTTTGCAAGTGCTTTATTCGTTGATGAACCGTCGCTCCGACTGGGCCGCAGAGCGTTGCTTTACGCCCTGGCCGGACATGGAAGAGCAACTCCGCAAGTACGACATTCCGCTCTACAGTCTTGAAACCTTTACCCCGCTAAAGAATTTTGATGTAGTAGGGTTTTCATTGCAGTATGAGATCTCATCGCCCAACGTGTTGACGATGTTGGACCTGGGTGGGATTCCGATTCGTGCAAGTCAGCGGACGATGGCCGATCCGCTGATTCTGGCGGGTGGACCATGTGCTCAAAACCCAGAGCCGATGGCGGAGTTCATAGACTGCTTTGTCACTGGCGACGGTGAGCCCTCGTTGCCTGAGATCTGTGATCTGTGGCTGAGTCTAAGAAATGCGGCTCGCGAGAACGGCGGTTGGCTAACTGGTGAAGCCGGTCGAATGCAGCGCGAACAAGCCTTGGCTGAACTGGCGATTCGTCTGCCGTACGCCTACGTTCCCCGCTTTTATGTTCCCGAGTATCGCGATGGCCGCATCGTCGCCATGAATCGTTCGCGCAGCGATGTGCCTGAAACTATTGAGCCGTGTGTGATCCGCGACCTCGATAGCATCCCACTACCAACATCGCCAGTGATTCCATTTGTTGAATGCGTGCATGATCGTATCGCTATCGAGATCATGCGTGGCTGTCCTTGGCAGTGTCGTTTTTGTCAAAGCACGGTGATCAAACGTCCGCTGCGTATCCGCTCGGTCGAGACGATTGTTAATGCCGCCATGGAAAGCTATGGCAATACCGGCTTTAACGAAATCAGTATCCTCTCATTGTCGAGCAGCGATTATCCGCATTTCGGCGAACTGGTCACCAAGCTGAAAGCCACTTTCAATCCGTTGGGTGTGAACATTTCGGTTCCAAGTCTACGTGTTAACGAACAACTGCGCACGTTGGCGGACTTAGTCGGCAATGGTCGAAGTGGTGGATTGACGTTGGCCCCAGAAGTTGCGCGCGATGATATGCGCGAGCAGATTCGCAAGAAGATTAAGAACGACGATCTGTACGAAGGCTGTCGCGTCGCGTTTAAGAATAACTACGAGACGGTCAAACTTTATTTTCTATGCGGACTACCCGGCGAACGTCCGGTTGACCTTGAAGGCATCGTCGAGATGGCTGAAACAATTGCGAAAATTGGACGCGAAGTAAAAGGTCGCTTCCCTAAAGTCACCGCCAGCGTTTCCAACTTTGTTCCGAAATCTCACACCGCTTATCAGTGGAACGGCATGCAGCGACGTGAATACTTCCAATGGGCTCATAAGTACCTGTGGCAGAAACGGACCATTCGATCGGTAAATATCAAGTGCCACAACGTCGAAACCAGTCTGCTGGAGGGCGTATTGAGCCGGGGTGATCGTCGAACCTGCGACGCTGTTGAACTTGCATGGCAGCGCGGCGCCCGGATGGACGGTTGGGATGAGATGATGGATGCGGGACGCTGGTGGAAAGCCCTAGAAGATACCAATATCGATATCGAAAAGCAGTTGCACGAGCCCTACGAAGTCATGTCGAAATTGCCTTGGGACCATGTCAATGTGAAGTCGGGGCGAGAGTTCTTGCAGAAAGAACAGCAACGAGCTGTGTTGCAATTGACCGCCATGGCCGACGCCAAATGAACGTGCACCATCGAGCTGCTGTTGAAGTTGGCCTCGAGGGCTGCCTAAAGGCTCCGCCGCAACTGCTTGCTCGTGGAGCCAAATTTGGTTTGCTCATGAATCAGGCCTCGGTGACGAGTGACTATCGCTATGCCTGCGAAGTGCTCGACGAGCGTTTTCCCAATCAGCTCGTCACGCTTTTCTCGCCCCAACATGGTTTGTGGTGCGAACAGCAAGCGAACATGATCGAATCACAGCACGCACTTCACCCGCAACTGGGTTTGCCGATTTACAGCCTATATGCAGAGTCGCGTGAACCAACGGCCGAAATGCTGCGTGGGATCGATGTGCTGGTCATTGATTTGCAAGATGTGGGCACACGCGTCTACACGTTCATCTGGACTGTGGTGAATTGCCTGCGAGCCTGCAAGGCACATTCGATTCCAATAGTGTTGCTTGATAGACCGAATCCAATCGGTGGCGAAGTCGCTGAAGGACCAGTCTTACACAGTAACTTTCGCAGTTTTGTGGGCTTGGCAGACATTCCCATGCGCCACGCTTTGACGCTCGGCGAACTCGCCCGCTACTGCAACTCCTGCCTTCAGATCAATGCAGATTTGGAAGTGCTTCCGCTGACTGGTTGGACACGGTCGTATCATATGCCTGAGATCTTCGCGCCGTGGTGTCCCCCTTCACCCAACATGCCGCGTTATGAGACGACGCTCGTGTATCCTGGCCAAGTGCTGCTTGAAGGGACGAATTTATCCGAAGGACGCGGTACGACGACACCATTCGAAGTTGTTGGAGCACCCTTCATCGAATCCGAGCAACTGGCCATGCAGCTTAACCAGCGTACGTTAACTGGGGTTTACTTCCGCCCAATTCGATTCATCCCAACCTTTGACAAATGGGCTGGCAAGAGTTGCGGAGGTGTATTCATTCACGTACTTGATGCCAAACGATTCCGCGCTTACGCAGCTACGGTGGAGATTCTGCGCGCCGTGAAGCAACTTTATCCAAGCGAATTAGCTTGGCTACCACCACCATACGAATATGAGTTCGTAAAGCCGCCGATTGACATTCTCAGCGGAAGTGAACTCTTGCGACTTAGCATCGACACTTTTGATGATCGGGCTATTGATGCTTGCATCGAAGTCGATGACTCGGGATGGATGACAGCTACAGATTCGATACGCATCTACTGAGCTGTCGCAATTACGGTCGACTTGGTACTGGAGCCTGGGCAGTTCTTGCCACGTCGAGCCCTAAATGAATACTTGTGTGAAAAAGCGCTCTGAATACCATCGATGAGCGGCTCCGTGCGACGGTCAACGTAGGGCAACGTTTCGATCGTACCTTTGGTCAACACAACGAAGGCGTCGTCTTCATAGATGAAGTTCCAGCGATGCTTGGTCGGGAGCGGTTGATCCGTATTCTCGTTGCGAAAGACTTCTAGCAAAGGCCGCAGTTCCGAATTCTGATCAACGAGCACCGCATCGCAGGGGTACTTCTCAAGTAACGTTGGCCATTCTGGCTTGCCTTTGAACAACGCATCGTGATCCAACATGACCTGTTCTTCATAGGCGACTTCGTACCGCCCATCGAGGCTCACGCGAACATTGGGATACATCGTCCAGGAAACGTATGCACCTTGCGCAAAGGGGGTCAACAGGTTACCGCGGAACTTGTGCTGCTCAAGGTACTCCACTGCCCCCGTCGGAAAACATGCCTCCGAGTATTTCGCAGCGGGCGGTAATGTCGGTCGCCAGAACTGATTCACCGACGCAAACAAGAAACAGACGGCCGCGACAGTTCGGCTTGCACCCATAAAGGCTGAGCGATGGCTATCCACGGTACGTATCATCGAGCGGCCCAACGGCGTGTGTGTCAACCAAGCTGGAACATACGCGAGCCACACGACAGCGCACAGCGAACCGTGGCGAATATGTTGCAGCGCTTCGTAGATTGTCAAACTTAGAAACGCAGCCCCACGCATCCGCGTGACGCGTACAAATCGCTGGCAATACACGAACAACAAGACGCAGACACCAAATGCCAGCAACGTTAGCTCTGGCGCGTAGGTGTGCCATAGTGAATGCCATTCAAGGATCAGTGGACGAGGCATCGTAATGGCATGAACCAAATACGGTACGTACTGCCAACCATAAGGATTAATCGGAAGCGCAAATACAACACAGGCACTAGCTAACATTAAATGCCATGTTGCTCGACAGGCGGTAACGAACGACCTCGATCGCAACCAAGCCGCACCGAATCTCTCGAGGCAGTGGAAGCCCAACATGCCCAGTCCAACAACAAAGCCAGCGTGAATGTTTAGCCACGCGACTAGCATCAACCACCAAGCGATCACCCAAGCTCGCCGCCCGCGCCAATCAAGTTCTTGCATCCACATCTGCGCAGCCAAGAAGACCAGCGTAAACAATTGAGCTCGGACGGTTGCAAAGCCTACCCAGAAAAACGGAAACGTAAACGCGGCGACACATGCAAAGACATAGGGATGAGCGCCTCGCATACGCGCAATGTGGTAGATGAATAGCCAGAGAGCACAAATCAATTGCAATCGCAGGATCGCAATGCCAGCCTCACCCAAGCCGCTTTCGACGGATACAAGATAAAGAATGGCTCCAGTGCCCCATTCGTGATGGACGGATGGGTTCACTGTTGGCGTGAAGGCAAACAGGTCATGGGTTGGAAAGCTCCCGCGTACCAGAGTCTCACGAAACAAAGCCATTTCGTGAAACACATCATGCGTTACTTCCTGAAGACGAGCGATGTACGCGAGAAAACCACAGGCCACCGCAAGCAACAACCAAGCAATCAAAATCACATCCCGTGACGAACCAACGCGAAGGTTGGTGCGCAGAATGTCATTCAACTTGTGCCGTAACTTTGTCATGATGATTGAAAAGAACTTCCCCATTTTAAAAGCTAGCACCCCGGTGAGCATCGCCTCAGTTTTGGACTCTAAACCCAGGCTTCGATTTTTACGTAAGCGTCGGATTTTCCGGAAAATCCGAATTTTCGGCTCAAGTTTGACCTATCGGCCGTCGGGCAGGGTTTCTAGACTCCCGTCGCAGTTCCTCGCTTTGGAGAGCGTGGAACTACGGAACTCAAATGGGCGTGGCCGCCGTTTGAGTTTCCAATGCGGAGAGGCGTCAACCCTCGGAGGAAACGGTTGACGGTGAACCGGATTATTGATTGAACCCAGTTTCGCGGTTAACGGTCAAGGCCCTCGCAAGGCTTTCGCTGATTAACTGCATGTCCAATTACTCCCCAGGTTAAAACTCAACGGATCGAGTTTTGGCGTGAGGATTACAAAAGGAGTTGCGAGCATGGAAGCTCGTCGAATTCGCCCGACTGCGTTGGGCATGGCCACTGTCGTTGCTATCTTCTTTAGCACTCAGGTCACTTCTCAAGTCGCCGCTCAAATTAGGATTCCTGTTGTTGCACAGGTCGCCGCCCATCAGCAACCAACACAGCATGCGGTGGAGCAACATGTTGCTCACTCACCGAATTTCATTGTTTTTGCAGGGACCCCGCAGCTCGCTGCCCAGGTTTCGCAAGCCGCAGAAGACTACCGTTCAAAGCTTGCTATCTACTGGCTAGGAAAAGAGTTGCCTGCATGGTCACAGCGCTGCCCGGTTCATGTTGTCGCCAAGCCTCACCTTGGTGCTGGTGGAGAAACTCGCTTTTCTCCCATCCCTGGCGGTGTAGGCAATTGGATGATGCAAGTTCAAGGGACCGAGGAAAGGGTGCTGGACAGTGTGTTGCCCCACGAGATCACACACACGATCTTTGCAACTCATTTTGCACCATACAATCGCGTTCCGCCATTCGATCGTTACCTGCCGCGCTGGGCTGATGAAGGGGCATGCACTACCGTTGAACATATCGAAGAGAAGAGCAAGCACCAACACTTTCTACAACAGTTTCTTCGTACTGGCAGGGGTATCGCTTTTAACAAAATGTTTGGTCTGAAAGAGTACCCCAAGGATATCCTCCCCCTCTACGCACAAGGGCATTCCGTCGTGCAGTTTCTGCTCGACCAAGGTGGCCCACGCAAGTTTGTTGGTTTTCTCGAAGAGGGCATGAGTACCGGATCGTGGCAAGTGGCGATGAAAAACCACTACGAATACGAGACAATTGGCGAGCTGCAAACGCAGTGGAATCGCTGGTTGCGCGATGGCAGTCCTACGTCGCTCGTCGGCTACGCACCTAGCCTTCGCGGCGATGCACCTGAAAGTGCAGTTGCACTGGCATCCGCCTCATTGCCATCCACTTCTCCATCCGCTCAATTGGCATCCGCGCAAGCGAACACGAAACTCGGTTCCTTCGAACGTCGGTCGCCAACGCCACAGATACTTAATCCACAAGCACCCAATTCACAGGTAGTTGCGCAGACCACGCCGTCACCATTGAAGGGCCTGGAGGGTGCCAGCTATGCCAGTGGTGATAGTTGGTATCGCAGTCGCCTAAGGGCAGTATCCAGTGGACCCGTACCCAGCGTTGAAAAGCCCGGTGTTGAAGAGCCTACAGGGCAACCAATGGCTACGAACCTAAACTCCATGTCAACCTTACGGGCAATTGAACCGACGGTGGCCAGTCGCGAGCAAGTCTACCCAGCCGCGCAACCTCATAAATCCGCACGGCAATCTGAACAGCGGCCTCAACGCAATTCCATTCGCGTTCTAGACTGGGGCAACTCAGAACCTGTCGCCGGAATCGCTACAGGACCAGAAATGGTTCCATTGCGTTAGTTTTTGCCAATCATAAGTTCTGCGCCAGCGTGTACCAATGTCTAGAGAAGGAACCCAGCTGGCGCGATACGTAGACTCTCTAGTATGCGCCCGCCTCCTCGTTGGGAATAAATGACAGCACAAGGGGCCGCCGTTGGGGCGCTCCTACCTGGTGCGCAGCGCTCTCAAAAGGTGGGTGGCACCATCCGACCTGAACCTTGTGGTTTTGCTAGCGTTTTTGTCGGCAATGATGTTGGTTGAGGGCAGCTCTTCTTGGCTACTAACGAAGCATGCATTGCCGGGTTGGGTTTGCCAAGTGTCAGAAGGTGCCAGCCACCTTACGCCCGACCACACCATCCCGAAAGGGATCCAAGCCAATAGCCGGTGGTAAGCGTAGCGCCACCACCGGTTGGCGTGGTCGCGTGAGTGTCGATCGGGAAGTATCGAAGAGTTGACGCGCAAACCACGCCCTTCCCCGATTCTGTGATCCCTTCGGGATCAAACACCTGCTCCGCGAACATTCCGGTTGTGGCACTCCGCTTACCACAAGACCGCAAGTTCTCGCAGGTTGCACCCGGCAGGAGCGACCCACGGCCCGGGTCCGCAAGAGTACAGTTGCGCAAGAGCATGCTGCTCGACGAATGTGGTTCGAGAGCTTCAGTTCAGGCTCGTTTGGTTAGGCGTAGCGTGCAATTGAATTGGGCAACTGACTTGTGCACAAACAAAAAGGCTTCCCGAGGTGGGAAGCCTTTGAGTTTATTTAAGCGACTCTGATCTGGGCGTTATCGCTTCTTGCGAACATCTTCAAGATCGGGAACCAACTGCGATAGCAACTGATCCATGCTTGATTCTTCACCAAACACGCTATCGATGGCACTCGAATCGGCACTGCCTTCGCCTTCACCCTCGGCTGCACCCGAACCTGAACGCAAGCTGTTCAATCGATTGATGACCAGGAGCGCATCGATTGGCGAGAGAGCATTGTCACCGTTGACGTCGATGAAGTACTTGTCAGGTTCACCTTCACCAGCTGCAGCCCTGCCTGAACCAGCATTCAAGTGATTGATCACAATCAGAGCATCGATTGGACTGACAAAGCCGTCGGCATTAACGTCATGACGATCGAGTTTGTTGGTGAACTCACCACCACCCAAGTTGCCCGAGGAAGTGATGGTTAGCGTATCGGAACCGAAGCGAATCAGGTCGAAACCAACCGGTGCTGCAGGATCGAAGGTCAAGGTGTCGTGCAGAGGCCTGATGTCGGCTGGGTCGCCGATAAAGGTTGCCGTTCCAACTGCCCTGGCATCCAGAGTCACAATGAACAGTAGCTGTTCGTTAGCTCCGAGCGGTGAATTGCCGTTTTGAACCGCACCAAGTTCGTTGATGATGCCCTTATTGGTGATATCGCCGCTGATAACCTGTTGATAGTTGGTACCAAAGATTACTTCAAACCCTAGTGGGTCCGCAGCCGTTATGGACTTAGCTCTTGGACTGACCAGCGAGCTGGTGTACAGAACGTCTTGGTAAGCTGCGAAGATACCTTGGTTTGGACGAGCCGTGCGCAGGTCCTTGACGTAACCGCGAAGTTGGAATTGCCCGCCAACTGCAATTGTCGAAATAGGAGCACCGTTGAGATCGGTCACGTCCAATCGCATATCAACCACATCATTGGTGTCAGCCGCACCGACTCGCACTGTCACTGTGGCCTGAGAACGAATGTTGCGGCTGTCTTCAATCGTGTAGGTGAATTGATCAGCACCAGTAAATCCGCCGTTGGGCGTGTACAAGACACGACCTTGGGCATCAATGGAAGTCGAACCATTCTGTCCTTGAGTTACCGAGACGACGTTGATGATTCCAGTCGAACCAGGTAAATCGTTAGCCCGAACGTTAATTGGGAAGCGAGTCGAACCGAACGGAATTGCAGTGGCTAGCGAGTCATCAACGGCAAATGGGAATTCATCGCTGTTGCCAACGATTTCCAGCGACGTGCTGAGGAATCGAATGCGAGACTCAGGTACAGATGATCCGGGCACATCGAATAGCAGTGTGTCATTCAGTGGTGTGACATCTGCTGGGTTCGGGAAGAAGTTGACGATACCGGGTGATTGAGCGGTAAAGGTAATCGCTGCAATTCGTACCGTATCTGGGTAGTTCATGCTGCCCGGGTTGTTCGGATCGAAAGCGGTGTTATAGAACGCACCGAATTCATCGATCAATCCAGGTATCGTAGAATCGCCACTAACCCCATTGGTATAACCATTGAAGAAGTCAACGTCGAAGTTCAAGTTGTTGTTTGTTGGAATTGCTGTGCTAACCAATTGGTAGTTGTACAACAGGTCCATGTACGCGGCGAAGACACCAGCAGCATTCGAAGGGGCACCGCGGTCATTGCGGAAGTCGTCGACATAAACTTCTAGTTTGAAGTCTTGCCCTTGTTGAATTGCACTGATTTCATTGCCATTCAAGTCTGTCGTACGCAAGCTGTAAACGACGTCGGTCGTTGCATTGACGTACGGACGTGTATGCAGCGTTACCTTGGCGGTTGACTGCTTGCCGTTCGAATCCGCTACAGTGTAGGTAAACGACTCCGAGCCGTTGAAGCCGCGCACTGGAGTGTAACGCAACGATTTTCCACCGGAAGCGATCGATACTTGACCACCTCCATTAGGTTGCGTGACCATGATGATCGTCAACGCGCCAGCTTGGCCTTCGATGTCGTTCGAGAGAACGTTCAATGGCAAGTCGATAGCGTTGACCGCGAGATCAAATGAATCATCGACGGCTTCTGGATCCACGAAGAACAGTTTCACATCGACAGTTACAGATGCGGTATCTGTTTCACCAGCAGCGTTCCGCATGGTGTAAGTGAACGTGTCTTGACCGATAAAGCCGGCTGGTGGAGTGTACAGAATCTGATTGTTGGCACTGATCTGAACGACGCCGCCTGCGGAGCTGCCACTGGTGGTGGCAATCTCAAGTTGTTCGCCAGGCAGAGAGAAATCGTTCAACAGGACGTTGAGGGAATTCAGGACCGAGTTTCGTGAAACGGTGAACCGATCGTTGACTGCCAAGTCCAGTGTGGCAACGATGTTCACGACATAATCTTCAACTTCGCCACTGAGAGAACGACCGGTAGCCGCTACATCGCGTTCGCTGGAGTAGCGGAAGCGAGCATAGGTAGTGCCCAGGGATGCATTGGCTGGTGCAGCAAATGTTAGCGCAGTCGTTCCGGATGCAACCACTGTGTTCGAGAAGACCTGCTCACCAGCATCGCCAAAGTCACCATCGCGATTGAAGTCGATCCAGGCGTTAAAGTAAGCCGAAACACCTGTTGTATTGACGGCTGTCACCGCAATTCGGTTGTTGGCGTTGCCCGCGACCAGTGGACGAGTGAAGACCACGCCATCTTCGTCATCGATCACTACATCGTTGGCGTCAAGTCGTCCAGCGCTGTCATCACCTAGTGCGTTGGTGGAGTATTGGCTGGCTTGCTCGTCGTCCCAGTTCGCACCCAGCAACAGACCAGGCTTGAAGCCGGCCGAAGCGTCGCCGAAGGTGGCGGGTGCGTCACCAAAGTCAACGGTCAACTTGTTGCCGAAGTTCAATCCGGCGGTGTTGAACACGTCAACCGCTGGATTACCAGTAATCACCACTGTGTGTTCGAAGTTGTTAGCGGCACTTGGGAATGTTTGCACATATCCAGGGTCGACAACTTCACGAATCTTGTAGGTTCCAGGGCCTGGGAAAGTGAGCGTGTACTGGCCTAGTTCGTTGGTCTTGGCCGATGGCTCGCCGATGTCAATTCGCCCGTCGCCGTCGACGTCCAAGTACATGCGAACACCAGGGATGATGCCTTCACCCGTGTCGCGTAGACCGTTACCGTTGACGTCGTTCCACTTTACACCAGTTGCAGTCAGGCTCAGTTGCTCTTGGCCAAAGTTGATGTTGCTGATGGCCGCGTTGGCTGCCACGGTAACACTCACCGAACCTGAAACCGGAGTTGTCAAGCGAAAGCCGGCTGGAACAACGGCGCGAAGGTTAAAGGTGCCCGCTGGAACGCCCATGGTATAGGCACCACTGGAATTTGTGACAGCGAAGTGTTCACCGCTATCGAAAGCGTTGTTGTTGTTCAAGTCAGCGTAAACGCGAATAGATCCTATGCCAGATTCATTGGTGTCGCGGACTCGATTGGCGTTCCTGTCTCCGAAGACCGTACCGCTAATCGTACCGCCACCAGCTGTTCCGGTCGAAAGAGCATATGCCATCAGCGCGGCAGTGTCTTCGACGCCAATGTTACCTTCAATCGGTGCGTAATCATCCTTGCCGAAGTCAATGTCAATGTCGTCCGCAGTGCCATAGATGCCGTCGACACCAACTCCCATTCGACTTGGCCCAATCGGTAGCCCACCTGAATCCATCAACGTGATTACGCTGTTGCTGTTGTCTTGATGCCAAGCACCGAAACTATGTCCAAGTTCGTGGGCTGAGGTTGCAGCCATAGCTTTGGCGATCGCATCCAGCAAAGTCACGTTAGCAGCGCGTGGAACGTTACCAACGAAGTCGCCGGAAGCAGGATTCATGTAGACGTCAGGCAAAACAAGCGTGATGCCTGCTGTCTCAAAGTTGCCAATATCAACCGAGTTCGAAATACCGCGAACAGGCAATGGGAACTGTGTACCATCACCACCGATAATCAAGCGTGTGACCAAAGGATCATTGACTGGATCGGCATGATCCCAACTGTTCAAGAACTCAATGTCAAAGTTCCCGTTGATTCCGTCCGCAGAACGCCAGCCATTGGTTGCTAGTGAAGGAAGTGAGAACTGGAAATTCTCTTGTAGGTAAGTCATGAAGGTACGAACGAACAGTTCTTCGTCTTGTGGCTGAATACCAGCTTGTGCGAAGTAACGATTCAATGGCGAGAGCCGCACTGTACCGAGAGGCAGGCCGAAGGTATCGGTGTTGACCCGAGCACCATCGAAGTCCACGAAGACCTTTTGCTTAGTACCAATTGGCATCTTCTCAAGAGCCGGTCGGAAGGTCTTCAAGGACATGTTGTAACCACCGAAGCCGTCCGAAACACGCACGTAGTAACGGCCATCAGCTGGAATGGTGTAGGCAAACGAAACGTTGCCATCGATCGAAAGTGGCGAAGCGGGAGGATACGCTGATAAGATGGCCAAGCCCAAGGGCGCTGCAGAATCAAGCCGACCTGCAATCTCTTGGCCAGCTGAATTAAGGAGCGTTACGTCAAATGTGGCTGCCACACTGCCTGTCAACTTGACGTCGACAATGTCGCCAGCCGTTAGATCCATGCTGTAGAAGTCTTCATCCGGTGTGCTACCGATCCGCGGGATAACAACCAAGGGCCCGAGATTTCCGAGCACATTGACAATGGGCACCTTGTTACCAACTGTTCCCAATGGAACGGCCGTAGCTACCGCCACATTATTGTTCGGCTCAGCTTCGGATACCGTGGTCGATCGGCCCGAGTAAGCATCTTCACCGACGCCACCAAGGCTGCGACCGGCGACAGCCGAATTCGTCGCCAACGCGCGCTGGAGGTATTGTTCTTCCGTGACCCCGAACCGGATATCGCTGGAAAACAGCCCTTCCAACGGATAGTACTTTCCGTCAGTCCAAGGGACGATGTCGTTCGCCATCAGCTTGCGATCTTCGAGCTTTTCCATCAAGCCTCGGCGCAGTACGTTTCTGTTTTGACGCACCTTAGCTGAGGTACAGCGGCCTGTGCTCCGCTTGGCAAACATTCCTAACTTGCGAGACTTCACGTTTTAGTCCTCTACTGGATCGAACGGGCCGGTGTAGAAAAGGGGGTTCCAGGTTGATTTAGTTGGCTGGAAGCTGTGTTTCAGATTGACGAAGATCAACGCCCCGCGACAATCCTGTCGACCTTGTGCTGAAATAGACAAGCTGCGCAGATTGGGGTGGGCCAACACCGATTCTAATTCCAGTCCCTCAACTGTCAACGAAACGCAATGGCACTATGACGGTTGTGGAAATGAGCAAGTTCCCGCAAATAGTCTTTTTTTCCGGTCGTAACGACTTTGAGGCCACACAGACTGCACACTCGGGATAACTTGTCAGTTAATTGTCAATCCAATGTTGATTTTTAGTCAATTTCGCCACGTCGAAAGGGTTGGACTGGGGGAGCTTGAGCTGCAAGTTCCCAACATATTATGGACGAAAATGCGTTTGGAATGACAAATGACGAGTGGATAAAGCGCGAGCAAGCGGTTTTGACGCCAGCCTCGCATCGGTTGCATGATCCCAAGTTCGGAGTGGTCTTTTCGAGAGGCCAAGGAGCTCGACTTTGGGATGTTGCAGGCCGCAACTACATCGATTTCACTTGTGGATATTCTGCGTCAAATTTTGGGCACGCTTTCCCGCCGCTGGTCGAAGTAGCCAGACGTCAAGTCGGCGAACTGACTCATTTGACCCAAGAACCCCATGCCTGGCGAGCGCCATTGGCCGAAAAGCTGATCGAAATATGCGGATTCGGAAATGTGCGTGATTTGCCTGGAGAAGATGCTCAGCCACCAGGCAAAGTCCACTTTAATGCCACCGGTTCCCGAGCTGTCGAGACGGCTTGGAAAGCGGCTCGAGCGTTTCGCCCAGGCCGCCTCATCAGTCTCGCCCCCAGCTACCATGGCCGCAGTCTGGCAACTTCGACGCTGAGCGATACGGTTGGCAATCTCCCTGAATTTGTCCCGAGCCATCTGCATGAACGTCGCCCAGCCTCCGATTTCGCTTACTGTGCCGCTTGCACTTACGGTTTGAGTCATCCTGCATGCCAAACCTTGTGCCTGAACGAACTTATCCAGCAAATCAACTCCGCTGCCGACTCGATATCGGCCGTTATTGTCGAACCAGCCCTAGGCGCTCGTGGCTACGTTTTTCCACCCGCCGAGTACTGGCAAAGATTGCGTCGCGCGACCGCGGACAAGGGCGTCCTTTTGATTGCCGACGAGATTCAGATGGGATTGGGACGAACCGGAACTATGCTCCTTTCAACCAGCCAAGGTTGGCAGCCCGATTTAATCGTGCTCGGGAAAAGCCTGGGCGGTGGCATTGTGCCAATCTCAGCCGTAGTCGGGCGAGCTGAAGTCATGAACGCGTTACCAATCGGCAGTGAATCTGAGACCTTTGCCGGCACACCGCTGGCAGCCGCTCTTGCACTTGAAGTTCTCGAGCAATTGACCACTGGTCCGTGGCTCGAACGTGGAAGCCAAGCTGGTAAGCGACTCAGGCAAGCCCTCGAACAGTTCGGCGATGGTCCTTTCCCGGGACTCATCGTCGAAGGGCAAGGGGCCTCTGCAGTGGCGGAGTTTAAGGCCTGTGGCGCGACTTTGGTCGAATCTCAAGCGTTAACGAGGCGTATCGCGGTAGCCTGCCGCGATCAAGGCTTGCTGGTTCATTTCTCTGGCCCGCTTGCCACCAGAATTGTCCTGCTTCCGCCGTTGAGCATCGACGATGCAGAACTGAACGAAGGCATCCAAAGGCTACAAAAGGCAATGGAATGCCCCTAGCGCAGTGGGCGCATTTGCCGAATTCGACCAGTTGCTAGGTCGCATCTGCCGGATACGAACGTTGATCCAATGAGTTAAGAGCCACTCCACCCACTGGTGAGGCAATTTGTCACCGATCACTCGTCTAACGTGCCAACCCGTGTATAGTACTCCTCACACTGACCGAACGCCGACCTTGAAGGAAAACAAACGTGATTGAGTGGCTGCCACATGTGAACGTTTCGCTCAATGCGCTGGCGACGTTGTTGTTGATTGCTGGATTTGTACTGATCAAGCAGAAACGTGAATCTGCTCATCGCAACATGATGTTGGCGACTTTTGGCGTGAACATGGTTTTCTTGGTCTGTTATCTGACCTACCACTATTACGCTGGCAGCAAGCAATTTCCCAAAGATCCAGAGGTGGCACCGACTGCGGTGCGGTACTTCTACTACGGTCTGCTTGCCAGCCACGTTGTACTGGCGGCTGCAGTTCCAGTTTTGGCCATCTGGACAATCTATTTGGGGCTGAAGGGACATCGAGAGCGGCACAAGCGGTTGGCGAAGTGGACTTGGCCGGTGTGGCTGTATGTGTCCGTCACCGGAGTCCTCGTTTACCTGATGCTTTATCAGATTTATGTTCCACCCGCCGGCGTGTGAACGTGTGATCGAGTCAGCGGGGCATCACGCACCATACAAGCCACTTTGAGTTGCAACAGTTTGAGTCGCCGGTTAGACTTGAGGCACGTTAGGGATTTGCGGCCGCTTGCAGCCTACTGCTAAAGTGCCACCGAATGAGCTGTGCGACATTGGTCTCCCACCCGTCCTTTGGGTAGGGTCGGATCACTTCGAATCGTTCCTCGGCAAACTTGAAAAAAGCGTTCAGCCGCTGTCCGTGATGTGTTTTTCCGGGCCAGCGGCTTTTTCGTGCAAGTTAACGAAGATACGACTCAAAAATGACAACCAACAATAAACCTGTATTAACCCACGCGGATCGATTAGGCCAATCAACCATCAGCGTTCATGCAGGTGAATCTCGCAGTAAACCTTCCGACGCGATCACTGATTCCATCGTCTGCAGTTCCACCTACACCTTTGAGGACACGCAATCGATCATCGACTTCATCGAGGAAAAACAACCTCGAGAAGAATATGGTCGTTATGGAAATCCGAACGAAAAGGTTGTCGAAGCCAAACTGGCGGCGCTTGATGGCGGCGAAGAATCGATCGTGTTCGCCAGCGGGATGGCGGCCATCGTCGGCCTGCTGATGGCTAAGCTCAACGCGGGCGACGAGATCGTATTCTTTGATCAGTGTTACCATCGCAGTCGCGAGTTCTGCTACAAACACTTGGCGCGTTTCGGCGTGGTGACTCATCAAGTCACAACGGGCGATTTCGGTGCCATGAAGGCCGCGATGAATGAACGCACGAAGCTGCTGGTCAGCGAATCGCCGACCAATCCGCACTTGACCTGTATCGATCTGGAACAATTCGTCGCTCTCGGCAAGTCGCACGGAGTTGAAACGCTGATCGATGCCACTCTCGCCACTCCCTTCAACTTGCGACCACTCGACTTTGGAGTCGATTATGTGTTGCATTCAGCCACCAAATATCTTGGCGGACATAATGACTTGCTAGCTGGCTGCATTACCGGCAGCAAAGAAAAACTGGAATCGATCCGCACCTTACGCGGTATCATGGGCAGTATCAATTCGCCGCACAATCTCTACTTGCTGCAACGCGGATTGAAGACCTTCGAACTACGTATGCAGAGACACAATGAAAACGGGCAAGTGGTCGCCGACTTCCTGGCGAATCACCCTCGCATTGAACGCGTCTACTACCCCGGACTCGCCACGCACCCGACGCATGACATCGCCAAGCGGACCATGCATGGATACGGTGGACTGGTGACCTTCTTGGTGAAAGACGCTGATTGGCGCCAGACCGCGGATATCATCGACCGCGTTAAGATTCCACGTATCGGTCCAAGTCTGGGAGGTGTCGAATCGTTGATTGAGCAGCCACTGGTGATGAGCTACTTCAGTCAAACACCTGAGAATCGTCGCAAGTTTGGTATCGACGACAACATGATTCGTATGGCATGTGGTATCGAGAACGCAAACGACTTGATCGATGACCTTCGTCAAGCGCTCGAGAAGTGAAGCTCGAGCAGTGAAACTCGAGCAGTGAGACTCACCTTACCCTGAGAAGATTGTCTTACAGGACATGAACAAATGAAGTTTCGAACCCGAGCCATCCATGTTGGCAACGCACCCGATCCGCAGACCGGCGCCGTTGTACCACCCATCCATCCAGCGACTACCTACGTGCAACCTGGAGCTGGGGAGTGGGGCAAGTTCGATTATTCGCGCAGTGGCAACCCGACGCGTTCCGCCGTGCAAGAGACGCTTGCATCGCTCGAAGGTGGCTATGGCGCGCTCGCGTTTGCATCGGGCATGGCCGCCACTCACTGCGCAACCATGTTGCTCAAGAGCGGTGAACATATCGTTGGTGGGCAAGACATTTATGGCGGCAGCTACCGTTTGTTTCACAAAGTCTGCAACAACGCTGGTATCGAAGTTACACTTGCCGACCTGCAAGACCGCGATTCACTCGCCGCAGCCATCCGTCCGAACACTCGCATGATCTGGCTGGAGAGTATTGGGAATCCGCGACTGACGGTGCCCGACTTGCCGGCCATCATCCAGTTTGCGCATGAGCGATCGCTGTTAGTTGCGGTCGACAATACGTTCGCTTCGCCCGTGCTGCTTCGTCCACTCGAGTTGGGTGCAGACATCGTCATGCACTCTGCCACCAAGTCACTGGGCGGTCACAGCGACTGCTTGTCCGGAGTGCTGGCCGTTCGTGATAAAGAACTATTCGACAAGTTGTACTTCATTCAAAATGCAACCGGTGCAGTGCTGTCGCCGTTCGACGCGTTCCTGCTTGGTCGCGGCTTGAAGACGCTTGAGTTGCGAGTCCATGAACAATGCCGCACTGCCATGCGAATTGCGAAGTACCTGGAAGCCCACCCGCTGGTCAATCGTGTGCTCTACCCCGGCCTTACATCTCACCCTGACCATGCGCGCGCCGCTCAGTTGCTCGACGGTGGTTTTGGTTCGATCATCACCTTCGAAGCCAAATGCGATTTCCAAGCGACGAAGCAAATCGTTAAGTCCACAAAGTTATTTGGCTTGGCCGTCAGTCTCGGCGCGGCCGAATCGCTGATCGAGCAACCCGCGACCATGTCCCACGCCAGCTACGATGCAGCCGCACGAGCCAAAGCCGGTATCACCGACAGCCTCATTCGATTATCCGTAGGCTTGGAAGCTTACGAAGACCTGATCGCTGACCTCGACCAAGCCCTGGAAACGGCAAATCGGTAACGCGTTCGCATCGCGCAATTACTTCTTTTTGGGGTGAGAAATCAAGGAATCCCAAAAGTCAAACGCGAGCTCAACTGTCTTAGCCTGACACTACTCCCGGCGGGAGGTAGACCGTAAAGTCAGCTTTTTTCTGCAAGAGCACGCTGTGAACGTTCCGCACATCGCTGCTAATTGTCAATTGAAGGCGATCCAGCAAATCAAAATTACCGCTCTGCATTCGTGCCTGATTAGGAACCAGCCGGTCATGCCAAATGGAATAAGAGCCAAGCCTTCGATCTCTGCGATAGTAGTATCCGATCCGAGGATGTGTGAGCAAGACTAAGCCTGTTTCAAGACAATCAAAGCCACTCAATTGCGTAGGCTGTTGCCCGGAGTCCTCTAACTCCACCGTTGCATTCGCCCAACTCTTCGAAGTCGACATGCGATACTTCGAGTAAGCACGCCGCGATTCGTTGTATTCACAATCGAATTGGATGCGGCCTCGATGCCAAGGAAGTTTCCACAGGTATCGAGGAATCACTACCGAGTTTGAATCAAGCGTGGTGCCTAAAAACCAAACAACTTGCTCGCCAGTTTCAGAATCCCTGACATAGATCCGGTAGTTGGTTTGACCAAAGGTCCATTTAAACCTCGGAAGCGCGGTGAAGTGAAAGTCAAAGTCGATGAAAGGTACCACTGAGAGTAACGCATGCGAACGGCCACCATATTCGACTAAATCAAGTTCAAATCTCGGGTGCACCAACCTTCGCGCGATTTCTGGATCAACGCTAAAAGTGATGATCGCGAAGTGCGCCAAGGCTGTCTGCACATCCGCCCCACGCGGCGGGCGACGATCGTGCATGTGGTCGACAAAAAGCAATCGTTCCATGCCAGCTCCCACTTGGTAGGCTTCCCCGATTCAGTGAGGTAGCGGAAACCGTCAAGAGCCACCGCGATACTCTCAAAATGCTTGACGGCTTGTCGATTATTAGTAGCGGAACCGTCAAGGTTTTCGAGGGCCACCGCATTAGTCTCGAAACGTTTGACGCATTCCGCTACCTAAAAATCTGGTGTGAACCAATCCCTGTGTAAAGGAACCGTTGACAAGGCAAAGTTGTAACTGCAGTTGTAATTGTGACCTAAAATCGATATCCGATGCCCGATCCGATGCCCGATCTGTTGCGCGTCGCTGGGCATCAATCTGTTTCTGGCGAATTCAACTTGGCTTGCGTCATCCAGATCGAGTCAGCGTCTAGATGTTGAGACGCAGCCTGTTCTTCAATGTTGTCGCGCTGATGCAGAATCAGTCGAGTGAGCTGAGTGCGAGCATCGTTGACTAGGGCCAGGAAGCCATGAATCAAACCTTCGCCTTCCAGCTGACCGCTGGCAAACTTGGATACGGCCTCTGATTTCAGGTCTGCCAACTCACGCTGCAACCGAATCAGCTCGCCAAGGTCCAGCTGAGCTGACAGTTCTGTTTGCATGGCTGCGTTTTCGATCGCAATAACCCGCTCCATGTAGCTTGCAAAGTGAGCCTCGCGCTTCCGTCGGCTCCAGCGCAAGTACCACTGAAAAATAAAGAATGTTCCACCAGCCAATGTGGCGGTGATTGCAAGTAATTTCTCCCAGTAGTCGATGGCATCGCCCGCAATCAGCGGCTTGTTGCGCGTCCGATACTGAATTGATCCAGGATGCATCACAAATTCAGATGGCAAATCCAGCAATGAAGCATCCAGGGGCGGGCGTTCAGCCAGTGCAAAGTTTGCATCGTAGAGCACGTCAAGCATTCGTTGCACAACATCATTCGGGACTTGTGCATTGGCCGCCAGCAACAATCGCGTCCCAATTGTGGCCACCGGCGTTGGCGGCTCAGCTCGGTTGACACTGTAGGTGAAGGGAGGAATCCTTGTCTCAAACAGGTGCCGTTTATCAATGGTACCGTTAGCCAGTGGATCGCCCAGTTGCAGGAATGCTTCCAGCGCTAACGCCTCGCCGAATGGTAGCGGTACTAATCGATACTCACGCGACTCGATCAAGAAATCAGCCAGAGGTGAAGGGAGCGATGAGACGGTAAAGATGGCATCCGGTAAGTCCTCCGCCGCCCGATCCAGCAATTCACTGTAGCTTAACGACACCGCCCGATAGGTGTTGCTAGCCGCTTTGTCGGACGCCTCAAGTCCGGCAAACTTTAGCACTTCGCTGGCAAGCGCTTGGGTGCCGCTACCGCTTGGACCCACGTTCACTGTATGTCCCGCCAACGACCGCAAACCAGATTGTGCAATTTCCTCACGCAAATCAGCGCGTACCAGCAAGTGTAAAGGCTCGATATGCATCGCGGTGAGTTGACGAACCTGCGGCATGTTATCCGCCGCCAAGCCCCCCTGCACAAACGCCAAGTCAAAGTCGCCAGTCTTGAGTCCCTCCATCGCCGCTTCTGATCCAAGAGTGGGCTGGACATCGATGGTCATCCCGTGGCGTGCGGCTTCCTTAGCCAGTTCAAGGGCCAGCTTATGCCTTAGGCCACTCGCATCTCCAGCGGTCATTTTGAGCGCCGGAAGTTTGGGAGCTGCTACTGGCCGCAACCAATAAACGGCGAGCAAAAGCAAACAGATCGCTGCACCCAACATCATCAGTTCTTTGGCGTATCGCTGCATGATCGGCAAGGGGATGTTAGGAGAATACTGAGCGGAAGACCAAGAACAATGTGCCCGAGAGTGTAACGCAAACCGGGAAAGTAAGCACCCAAGCCAGTACAATCTTCTGAATCACTGCTTTATCAAGATTCGACAATCCGCCCGATGAAACCATGGCACCCGCGATACCTGACGACAGCACGTGTGTGGTGCTAACCGGCAGGCCAAGGTAAGTCGAAGCGGCGATGGTGCTGGCAGCAACAATCTCGGCCGAAGCGCCTTGTGCGTAAGTTAAGTGCGTCTTGCCGATCTTCTCACCAATCGTGACTACAATTCTCTCCCAACCGATCATGGTTCCTATACCCAGCGAAAGTGCAATCAGAACGATCACCCAGAACGGCGCGTAATCCGTAAAGCGGCGTAGAGAAGTTGCATCAGAGACCAGAGCCTGTACTGACTCTACCTGCTCCGCCGAATAGATACCGTTTTGGGAATCTTCCTTGAGTTTGCTGACTTCATTACGCAACAACAAGATGTTCTTACGAATTTCGAAGCGATGGTTCCCTTCGCGGATCGTATCATCCATTTCGCTAGTAAGACCATTCAGGGCGGCGAGCGGAACAGAGGCGGCTTGCAGGATGCCCTGCGACTTCGCATCCGTCAATTTACTTGACGCAGCTTCAAAGGTCTGCTGCACTTGCACAAGCGACTGGGCGATCTCTTGATCTCCATAACGCTCGTCCAGTGCAAACTTCGCTGGAATAATCCCAATCAGCACTAGCATCATCAGTCCAATTCCCTTTTGCCCGTCGTTCGAACCGTGAGAGAATGAGACCAAACCACAAGTGGCAATCAAGACTCCACGTATCCACCACGGCGGAGGCGTGTCGCCTTTCGGCGCTTTGAACAATTGATGGTTGCTAAGAAAGATCCTCGCCAACAGAGCCATCAAGAGTATCGCTAGGATCGAGCCAAACAGCGGCGAACACAACAGAGACAAACCAACTTCGCTCGCCTTGTGCCAGTTAACCGCTGCGTCCCCAGTTCCCGGTAGCAAGCTGTATGCGATGCCTACCCCAAGGATCGCTCCGATCAACGTATGTGAACTCGACGCAGGAATCGCTAATAACCATGTTCCGAGGTTCCAGATAATCGCCGTCAGCAGAATCGCGCCCACCATCCCGAGACTGTGCATTACGTTTTGATCCACCAGCGTCTCCACGGGCAACAGGTTGATGATGCCCATCGCTACCGCCGTACCACCCATGAACACCCCCAGCCCATTGAGAATTCCGGACAGTACGACCGCCCGCCACGGCTTCAGGGACTTGGTGTAGATGACTGTGGCTACTGCATTGGCCGTATCGTGAAAACCATTGATGAACTCGAAGGCACATACGCACAAGATGCACAGAACAAGCAACGCTGAGAGTCCAATTCCAAGTCCAAACACAGTTTAGGTTTCTCCAAAGAAAAGTTGATTAGCTTCGTTGAACACTGCAGGCTGCCTGTAAACGTAATGGCCCGGAAACTGTACCATAGCGGGCGCGGGTTTTGTTAAGGTTCGGTTAAGAATCAGCCCGATAGTCAAGCCGATCAGCCTATCCCGCAGCTTGCCGCTTGAAAAAGCCAATCGGTACAGAATGCCTCAAGCATTTCGGTTAATCTCGTAGAGGAATGCGTCAAGCATTTCGAACAATCTATTAGCGGAATGCGTCAAGCATTTCGAGGGTGCTGCGGCGGCCCTCGAAAGCCTTGACGGCTTCCGCTACCTTCCCCTCACTTGTGAATCGGCTAATCAATGAAAACGCCCAGCAAAGCAAAGCCTTGCTGGGCGATTGGCTTGAAAAATTCCTGTGTGAACTCTCGTCAATTGCTAAACGCGATTGATTTCGTAGCCCTTGCGTTGTTCCCGAGCGAAGAACTTCGCAGCCTCTTCGTCGCCGACAATCTTCTCAGCTTTCGGGTCCCATTTGATAACGCGATTTAGTCGAGCGGCGATGGCGGACAAGTGGCAAGTACCCATCGCTTGTACGTGTGTGTACACATCGCTGACCGGCAAGCCACCTTCGCGGACACAGCGGAAGAAGTTGCTCTTGTGCCCCTCATGCGGCTTGCCCTTGAACAGGGTCTTCACGTCGTCATCGGTGTACATGTCTTTGTCCCAGTTCTCTTCGATCGGCTTGCCCTTAATCGTGCCGCGGCTGACGAAGATGCGGCCCTTTTCGCCTTCGAACAAGATCCCGTTGCTAACAGCTCGTGGCCCTTCGGCGTTTTCTTCTTTATTGCCACCGCTAGTTACGTTCAGTGTAACGCCGCTGGCATACTTGCATTTCACCACGTAATCGTGCGCGGTGTTATAACGCAGATCGTTGGTGGGGTAACCGTGTGCATACTCAACAGGATGCTTGGCATCGGTACCATCGATCTCGATCGGACCATGTCCCTCTTTGTCCTCACCCAGAGCCCAAGTGGCAATGTCGATGTGGTGAGCGCCCCAGTCGGTGAATTTTCCGCCGCTGTATTCATACCACCAACGGAATTGATAATGCGCGCGTTCCTTGATGTACTCAACCTTCGGTGCTTGGCCCAACCACATGTCCCAATTCAGGTTCGCTGGTGGGGCCTCTTTCTTGAAGTCCTCTTTGGCAACGTCCCCGCCACCGATGCTGCAAGTAACCGTGTGGATCTTGCCAAGCAGTCCCTTTTGAACCATGTTCACCGCTCGCAGGAACAGATTTCGCGCGTCTCGCTGCTGAGTTCCAACGGTGAACACGAGTTCGGGGTACTTCTTGCAGGCGTTGCGAATTAGCTGATTTTCTTCCAGTGTCAGCGTCAGCGGCTTCTGGCAGAATACGTGCTTTCCAGCCTGCAGGGCTTCTACAGCGATTTTCACGTGCCAGTGGTCGCAGGTCACGATGCTGACAACATCGATGTCTTTGCGCTCCAGCACTTTGCGGTAGTCTTCGTACGCATCGGCCGTCCCTTTGCCAATTTTCGGATCATTCTTGGCACGTTCCAAGTGATTTTTGTCCACATCGCATACGGCCAGAATGTCACCGAAGTTGCTGTGTCCATGAGCGTCACCAGTTCCCATGCTTCCGACGCCGATGCAACCGATACGTGGGCGGTCATTCTTGTCTTGATTCGCAAAGGCTTTGGGGGTCCAACTGACGTAAGGTATGGACGCCGCCAAGGCGCCGGTGGCAGCCGATTTTCGCAAAAAGTCACGACGTGTGGTGCTGTTTAAAGCCATCAGATTTTTCCTTGGTGGGAGTAGAGGATGAGCAGACCCCATGAATTTAACTGGCCTCGTTCCGCATTACCAGTTGCGCAGGCGGAATTGCACTACTTTTGATGCAACCTAGTGTTTCATCCAACTTTGATTTTAGGGTTAGGCACATTAACCGATGTGCGTGAGCACCGGTTTCCGCAATGTGAAAACCGCGGCTAACGCCGTGCGGTTAATAGCACCCGAATTCGATCAACCCAAAAATCTAATGTGAACATCAGCCGGAACGCGCTAGCGTCCGGTTTTCGCCGCGGGAACCGGTGCTAGCGCACTGCGGCTAATTTTTCAGCCTTGTTTCCGGTCCGGATCATGGCCAAGTAAGGCATACCGAGCGAAATGTAGCAGGCCTGCAAATCGGAAGTTAGGGTCAACGTAGTGCTCGATGACGTAGAAGGCGAAATAGTAAGCACGACAAAATGCCCAGACCGCGATAGCAAGTACCGCGGCATAACGAATATCGGGAAGCTGTGCAACTAGTAACGCAGATGCCAGTAAACCTAGCACCAAGAACAGTGCACCCTTCAGACAGATGACGCGCGGATTAGTGAGATTGACCATTGGAGTGGTTGTCCATGAGGAATTGAGTCATTCACGGCAGTCCCGCACCCTGCAACGCACCATGAGTATCATCAAGCAGCTGGGGTTCTGTTGAGGAACGCATACCCCAAGTGCATGTCGCAGTATTGCGTCGATACATCGTACCAATATTTTGGGCTGCAGTTTGAGTTTACCGAAGGTCATGAAAATCCCTATTGAGTCAACAGCGCTCAATGCCAAGCATCACGCGCGCTTGATCCATGTGCGTGCAATGCCGCCGAGCAAGAACCCCCAAAAATCGTCCCCCATATAGCAACAATTTAAGCTTGGGTTACGTGCGGGCAACCTCGCGATGGCTTGACAGTAGTGAGTCAGAATTAACTTCGCTCGCGTTCAACCGCGGCTCCGTTCGAACCGATTGTTTTTTTGCCTGTGGAGTGTCGTAGTCAAGGACTGACCAACCGCATTACGACAGCAACCAAGTAACACGTACAGATGATACTACTTCCACCACCCACAATCGTAGCCAGAACACGACCAGTTCGCCCTCCGTAAACGCATCCGCAGAGACCGCACGTTGAACCCAAGATGGAGGCTGTTATCAGTATGAACTGACCTGGAGCCATATTGCTCACGGATTGCGGCAGCAAGAGCGCAAGTCCATCTGGTGACTGTTTGTACGAAAGAAGAGCCACTGTAATCAATAGAGTCGTGGCCCCTACCGCCAGGAGGGAAGCGGTCCCGACACGTTGTAGGATTCGGGCTGCTTTAGCCAAATAAGCGACTGTGATCCCGATGGCCATCGCAATGCCGCCGCAGACAAAAACTGGCCAGAACTCCGTTGAATCACCGAAAAACGTTAATATAAGCTGGAAGAACGAAGAGACTGCCACAATCACAAATATCAGGATACTGGAGAGCACGGAGCTAGTATGCAAGCTATCTGGCTGCGTGCTGTGCTGAGAAGTCGTAGTCGGGGACTGATAGGGATTGGTATGCATAGTCTCACGCACGTTGTAACGATTCGGTAATTAGTGAGAAAAGGCTCGCAGCTCGCAATCTTGCGCTAGTGCTCTGTCCACATTAGATCCAATTGTAGCGTTGAACGTTGGTCATTGCAGTGTTCGTATGCAGCTGCGTTGAAATACGGCAAATCCGCGCAGTTTCTAATTTGACTTTTGCGAATCCTTGTTTTGGAGTACCCAAACGAAGTAATGGGCTCGCTCAATTCTGCAGGGTCGGTTAGCTTACGCTGTGTCGAATGCACACCTAATTGATGGAAATATCAACCTCCCGATGGTCACACAACGTCAATCGCGAACGAAATCGATCGAACTGACAACTGCCCGACAGCGCATGGATGCGATCGTGGTGCGAGGCGCTCGCACTCACAATCTTAAGTCGGTTGACATCGATCTGCCTCACAATCAATTGACCGTGATCACGGGAGTTAGCGGCAGCGGCAAAAGCTCGCTGGCTTTCGACACCGTCTATGCTGAAGGGCAGCGCCAGTACATTGAAAGCCTCTCTGTATACGCTCGGCAGTTCCTCGATCAACTTCAGCGTCCCGATGTCGATAGCATCACCGGGCTGCAACCAACACTGTGCATTGACCAACGTACCGGAGTCGCCAATCCGCGCAGTACCGTAGCCACGGTGACGGAGGTTTACGATTACTTGCGCTTGCTGATGGCGCGTGTGGGCAGTCCAACTTGTTTTGAATGTGGCCTCGCAATCGCTCAGCAATCCGCCGAACAGATTCAAGCAACGCTGATGCGACTGCCTGAATCCACCAAGGTTGTATTGATGGCACCCATAGTGCGCGGTCGGCGCGGTGCCCATCGCGATGAACTAAATGCAATTCGCAAAGTCGGGTTGGTGAAGGTACGTGTCGACGGCGAGCAATATGAGATCGAGAATGTTCCCGATCTTGAGATACGCAAGAACCACACCATCGAAGCGATTGTTGATAAACTGATCATCCGCCCCGGAGTCGAAAGTCGCCTGGCAGAGTCCTTGCAAGTCGCATTGCGTTTAGCCGATGGATTGGTGTCCGCGAGTTGCCAGACAGCCCAGCGCCAACCCGAGATCCAGAGCGGCTCTGAGGCTTGGAATGATTTGCTTTTCAGTACCAAGTACGCTTGCCCCAATTGCGGAGTCAACTATGCCGAGGTGGAACCTCGCACCTTTAGTTTCAATAGTCCGTATGGCGCTTGCCAGCAGTGTGATGGTGTCGGACAACAAAACCAGTTTGACCCAGAATTGATCATCCGCGATTGGAGCCAATCACCAGCAAATGGTGCGATCGTGCCTTGGTCTGCTGCCGATACGGCCGCGAAGCGACGCCTGCGCAAACCGTTTGAAGCGTTACTGGTGGCTCAAGGGGGCGCTTGGGAATCTGCTCTATCCATTCTGAAACCCGCCGCACAGCGGAAATTCGTGGCTGGACTCGTTGAGCAACTTACGGAACTGTACGATCGACTGGCTGAAGAAGATCGCAGTTGGCTGGCCGCGTTCCAGCAATCGTTGGCTTGCCCGGCCTGCCATGGTTCACGACTTAGAAAAGAGGCCTTGGCGGTCCGCTTGGCAGGCAAATCGATTTTTGAGATCTGTTCGCTCAGCATCAGCGAACTTGAAGCTTGGTTTGCTGCGGTGGAGTTTGCCCCCGATCAACAACAGATTGCATCTCCGATTCTTAGCGACGTTTTGCATCGCGTGCGATTCCTGAATAAAGTCGGCTTGGGCTACCTCACGCTCAGCCGCGCGGCGGATTCGTTGAGCGGCGGTGAGCTGCAACGCGTGCGGTTGGCGACCAGCATTGGCAGTGGCTTGGTCGGAGTCGGCTATATCTTGGATGAACCCTCAATTGGATTACATCAACGCGATAACGATCGCTTGATCGAATCGTTGCAGGATCTCCAACAACAGGGGAATACGGTTATCGTGGTTGAACACGATGAAGCGATGATGCGCGCCTCACAGTACTTGATCGATATGGGACCTGGGGCAGGAAAACAAGGTGGGACTATCGTTGCCGCTGGACGACCCGAAGACGTGGCCGCGCAAGCCGGCTCGTTAACGGCGGCTTACCTGCGCGGTGAATTGCAGATCGAGCCGCCAAGCGCACCTCGCACACCGCATGCGCAACCTCGCCTAACGTTGACAGGAGCGACGCTTCACAACTTGCAGAATGTGACGGTGAGTATTCCGTTGGGATGCCTAGTGGGTATCACAGGTGTCAGTGGGAGTGGCAAAAGTTCTTTAATCGGTGAAACCTTGGTGCCCGCTCTCGCCCGCCAACTTGGACAAGCGGCAGGTCGGGTCGGGCCCTATCAGTCGCTGAAGGGTTTCGAGAACATCGACAAGTTGATCGAAATTACGCAGGAACCGATTGGTCGTTCGCCGCGCAGCACTCCGGCCACGTATTGTGGCGTGTTTGATTTGATTCGCGTTGTGTGGGCGAACACGCGCGATGCCAAGCAGCGAGGGTTCTCCTCAAGTCGCTTTAGCTTTAATACTGGCGATGGACGTTGCCCGCAGTGCCAGGGGCAAGGCCAAGAGAAGATCGAGATGAACTTCTTGGCGGACCTGTACGTCAATTGCTCGATGTGCAATGGCCTGCGCTACAACCGACAGACTTTGCAAATTCGCTATCGCGACCGCTCAATCGCCGATGTGCTGGCGATGAACGTCGATGAAGCGGTCGAGTTCTTTGTGAACTTTCCAAAAATCTATCGCTTCCTCGTCAGTTTGCAGCAAGTCGGTTTGGGATATGTCGCGCTCGGGCAAAGTTCGAGTACGTTGAGCGGTGGTGAAGCGCAGCGAATCAAGCTAGCCACCGAGTTGGCGAGAAGCGAAA
>JANRMD010000233.1:0-14874 GCA_033761895.1 Pirellulaceae bacterium
AACCGGGGCTAACGCCCATCAGTTAATCCCGCAGATTTACTCTGCGGATCGTTCGGTTTCTCACTAACTTGAGACGCGGTGACGAATGGCGACGAGGGCTGAGGTTATTAGCAGCCTACGCTTCGCCGAGTCGCAACATCCCGGCCGGCTGGTCCTCGAAAGCCTTGACGGCTTCCGCTACCCAATAATCAACAAGAAATATGGTCCCAAGCTACGGAATCATTCGCTGCTGGGACGGCGTGGTCTTTCCTGTTCGCCCTCACGTGGAGCGCCACGACCAGCACCTTCGCCGCGTCCTTCACCACGTCCTTCACCGCGACCGCCACCTTGCATTTGGCGTTGGGCGACTGCGGTGAGTTCTTCGCGAGATAGTTTCTTATCGCCGTCGGTGTAAGCGCGTCCGAGAATGGCTCGCATCCGTTCTGGCAGTTCGCTTTCCGAGAGATAGCCGTCGTTATCTTTATCGCCTTCCATCAGGCGCGTGACCATTTCTTGTGGATTGCCTCCACCAAAGCCGCCAGGGCCTCCGGGGCCTCCAAAGCCACCAGGACCTCCTGGGCCCATGCCTTCAAAGTTTGGCATCAACTCATCCATGGTCAGTTTGCCATCTTTGTTTTTGTCGAGTTTCTTGAGTGCAGCGGTAGCTCCGTCGATTTCCGCAGCGGAGATCGTACCGTCTTGATCTGCGTCCAAAGCCATCATGATTGGCAACCGAGCCATCATGCGGCCGGGGCCTTCACCGCGCCCAAAACCCTCACGTCCGCCAAAGCCTTCACGCGGTCGCTCACCACCCTCACGTCGCTCACCTTCACGAGGTGCGCCGCCGCGCTCTTGACGTGGCGCCGCTGGATCGCGATCTTGAGCTAAAGCCGCCATGGTGGGCCCGAAAGCCAGGACCAACCCAAGTTGAACTGTGAATCGCTTCATGTGACTGTCTCTCCAAAAATTGTTGGTCGATCCGCGAACTTGTGAGCGGCCCAGTGAGAGCCGGCCCACTGTGAGCGGCCCGATGAGAGCGAACCAGTGCGCTCACGACTAGCAAACCCCGGCCTGGGCGCCAGGTTCCGCGTCGCTGAGCACACAACGCTGATAGATTCTCGCAAATTCGCCAAGAATAATCGCCGTTGCACCCCAAATGAGTGCGTCGTCACAGTGAATGGTACTCGAATGCCAGCTCGCTTTGCCACGTCGAAACTCCTGGCGAGTCAGCCGACGATCATCCAGCAAATGCTCGACGGGAAGATGGATGATTCGTTCAACCTCCCGTTCGCAGGGAGCGTAGGTCAGCCTTTGGTCGCAAACGGCCAGGAAGGGGCGCACAAAATAATCGCTGTTGTAAACATAGATTGGCTGCAACTCACCCAAAAACTTGCCCGGGAAGTTGCTGGTGCCCAGTTCTTCGACAAACTCACGACACGCCGCTTCCCAATGGTTTTCACCATCTTCAACGCGACCTCCAGGCAGCGAAATCTGCCCCGGATGGTCCGGCAGGTGCTTGGGGCGTTCGGTCAATGGAATGGTCCAGCCCGTGTTCGAGGGCTCCAGCATGATCAGCACCGCAGCTTGCTTGGCAGTTGGGGCTGGAGGTCCAAAATGACGACCGTAGGACAAAGATGGACTGAATTGCATCCGGCCCATGTGCCTAAATGTCAAATCGTAGTTGTCCTTCAGTTGCTTTCGCAAGCGAGTTGCCAAATCGATTGTTGGATCGATTGGTGGATATACAGGCGACGAAGGGCTCATTGAGTTTGTAATCCAACACCGTTGATTTCAACGACAGAAAGCTCCTGCAATAACACCACAAGTAGCGGTCTTTATTGTCGTGAATTTCTCAATCCTCGCTAGTGTCGCAGTGGTTTGGAAAACATCCCGCTAGATCAAAGACCAATAGCCGGTGGTAAGCGGAACGCCAGCATGGTGGCGCTTCGCTTACGGTATTGGCTTGGATCCCTTTCGGGATGTTGGGATCGGCAGAAGGTGGCTGGCACCATCCAACTCCACGTGAGAGCAGCCTGCGGATGGTGCCACACACCAACCTGAAATGTGATTTGCTAGCGAGCGGCAGTTGGTGCCACCCACAAAACGACGCCCACAATCCGACGCCCCCGGCGAATCCCGCAGATTTACTGATTTACTCTGCGGATCGTTCGGCTTCTCACTAAGTTTGAGGCGGTGAGGATTGGCGACGAGGGACGGTCGCACCCGAGCAAGAGCAAACCAGGCACTGCGCCTTCAAGGGCCAACCAGACTATGCATCCGTTTCAGCGGCTGAGGTGAATTCGCGATAGCGCAGCAATAGTGCGGCCGCGACCAAGTATCCGATGGTCATCGTGAACAACACAGCCACGTGCCAAGCTGCACTCTCCTCACCAAAGTAGGCCACAAAAACAGGATTGCCTCGAACCAACTCCGCGTCCACCTCCATCCACCGCACTAAGATGCATCGCAATCGATATTGAATGGTGAATAGATTTACAGCGGCAGGTATCAACGCGGCGCCTGCTTCAATTACAACCGCGTACAAGATCCCAGCCACCATGGCTCGTTTGGGGGCAATGACGCCGATCAATAGAAATACGGCTGCGTAAGCCAGGCACGACAGTGTTGCCAGTCCGCATTCAACAGCCATCAATCGCGGAACTTCTACAGACGTGATAACAAACGAGCCGGCCGCCGCTGATACCAAACCAACTGGAACAGCCCAGCTGACCGCTACCATGTACTTTCCAAGTAACACTGCAACAGGACCATAAGGCCGCACGGCCAAATACACCCAGCTGCGTCCCTCAAGCTCTGCGGACAAGACCGGTGTCGCCCACAAGAAGACGCTCATCATGCATGCCACGCAGGGTGATAGCACGTAGACTAGTATCATGGCGATTTCAACCGGCGGTTCGCTGCGCGCGGCCGAACTTATCAATAGCAACAATCCAGGCGGAAAGGCCATCAGGGCAACCATCCAAGCCAACCGTGGGATCGTCAAGGCACGACGCCATTCAAACCAGAATACTGCAGGAATGCGTTGCAAGGTGTTCATGCTGTTCCCCTGTGAATCTTCATCAACGAATTGAATACATCCTGCAGGGAATCTTCGGACGCACGCACTTCAGAAACCAAATAGCGATTCTCCGCGACAGCTCGACTAAGGAACTTTCCAAGCTCCATGGAAGCGGCCGTCTTCAGTTGCAACTCACCATCTCCAGCGATGTGCACGGAATCGACCAGGGTTTCCTTAAGTAATTCAGCCGCCAATTGCCGCGGCGCATTCACTCGCACTCGTACTTCCGATGGCACATTGGTCAGCAGCGTATTGATGTCGTCGGTTGATCCAGACGCCAACAGACGCCCACCACTGAGTAGCAAGAAGGATCGGGTCAACGATTCGATCTCGTGCAACACATGGCTCGATACGAGCAGGCTCTGGCCATCCGCAATCCACTGCTGCAGCAACGTAGTCATCGTGTGCCGAGCGATCGGATCCAGGCCGCTGAAGGGTTCGTCCAGGATCAGAAATTCTGGCTCGTGGGCGATTGCCTGTGCCAAGCGTGTACGTTGGCGCATACCACGTGAGTACGTTGAGATCTTGCGATGCATGTGCTCAGTCAAGCTGACTCGCTCCAGGGCCTGCAGAGCTAGTCGTTTGGCAGTCGGTGGATCGAATCCTTGCAAGCGGGTCAGATAAGTCACCCACTCGATTGCCGACACGTCCGCATACATGCCTTCAGAGCCTGGTAGATATCCCAATCGTTTGAGCAAGGTGGGGCTCGACCGCGCCGGTTCGCCCAAGACATAGACCGAGCCGATGGTTGGCGATAGTTGTCCGGTAATCAGATTCAGGAGCGTTGTCTTGCCAGCTCCATTAGGGCCCAGCAGACCATGAGCGCCCTTAGCCAACGAAAGCGTAATGTCGTTTACGCCGATGACGGTGCCATACAGTCGCGTCACGTTTTGCAGATCAAGTAACATGTTTGCCATATTTGGATGCAGTCATTGTCAACATCAGTCGGAACGCATCAGCCGCAACGCGCTAGCGTCCGGTTCCCGACGCAACCGGAGGCTAGCGCCTGACGGCTGATCAAATCTTACCTACACAACCGGACGCTAGCGCGTTCCGGTTGATCAAATCAATCCACTGCAAAATCAACCGCACGTCGGCTGATCCCAACATCACACTCGCATCGGAGCCGTAACGCGGCGGAACAATATCGCCAGTGAAACAATCGACACAGCAATCAACATCAAGAACGAACGCAGCGTTAGATCCGGATCACCTTTGAAGCCAAACGCATAGGCCTGAGCAACCCCCAGGACCTGATAGGGTGACGTGAGCAATTGCCAAGTCGCTTCGAAGCGTTCGCCTCGCTGAGCGGCTTCGAAAGTGGGCCATGAAATCAACGCGGAATAAGTCACATGGCCGATAATCCACATCGCGAACCAACCGAACCCGGCATAGCGGCTTTCCAGAGTTATCGATGAAAATGCCAAAGCAACCAAAGTCGTCGGCACTATCAGGCAAGCCGAAGCCAACAAGATTCTAAATGGCAAATCCCAAGTCGATAGGACCACATCCAACGACGGCGACAACATCAATCCCATGACGTAAAGGACCAGCGCTGGCAGCGTCGCAATCGATAGCAAGTAGAACGCCACCACGCCGACTTTGCCTGCGATGTATTCAAATCGCGATATGGGTCGCGCAAAGTAAATCAAATAGGCTCGAGTTCGCAGGTCCTGCGAAATCAGTGGTGGTGCAACGATCCCCACCACGACTACCATCAATAGAGCTTGTGGATAACGCATTAGTGTAAGCAACAAGTACGACCACACATCGTGTCGTATGGCAGTGAACTGCTCGGGCGTTGGAGAGCCTGACATTTTGCCAATGGCATCGCGCACCTCCTGCGGTTGCGGCATACCACGCGTGAATCCAGAGAAGACTTGCCAGATCTGTGGATCGCGACTCGATTGTTCAAACAAAAAGAATGGGATCGCAAAGAACAGCAAGGGTAACAAAGCCAGAAACAAAAGCCGCTTGAGCCATGTCGACTTCGAGGCGCGTCGAATGCCCGTCGAAGAGATGGTTAACCAACGTCCCCATTCGCTTTCACGTCTTCCCTCCCAGGCTCTGTAGCCAGCATCATGAATAGGCATGACGGGCTCCTTTAGAATCGGCTCCTGCAGACGCGGCAACTTTAGAAGTACTTTGAACCGCTTCCAAGAAAATGGCCTCCATCGAGTTTCGCGCCGGGGTCAGCGAGCGAACCACGACATCTAGTTCAGCCGCGACGCTCCAAATTTCACGCAGTCTATCTTCCGAATCACCTTCAACCACGATCGTTCCCATCGGCCCCAGCTTCGCATCCAGGTTTCTCGACTTTAACGCATCCATGAATTTCTCCGGTGCTCCTAGGATACGAACCTGCAGCGCTGGAACGGCTGGTCGAGCAAGTTCGGACATCGTGTTAGCCACGGAGACTCGCCCGGCTGCGAGAATGACAACGAAGTCACTGACCTGCTGCACGTCAGGCAAAATGTGGGTGCAAATGACGATGCTCTTCTGGTGGGAGCGCGATAGCACTCGAATACGATTGAGCATCATCTCGCGTTCGTCAGGATCCAGCCCAGACGTTGGTTCATCGAGGATCAAGAGGGGTGGATCGTGTACTAGAGCTTGAGCGAATTTGAGTTTCTGACGCATGCCCGTTGAATACGTTTCGACCGTGCGATAGCGTTCTTGTCCAGCGCCACAAAAGTCGAGGATCTCATGCGCGCGTCGCAACGCTTCAATGGCTGGTATACAGTTTAAACGCGCTGCGAATTGAACACATTCGACGCCAGTTTGGCTTGGCAAGTAACAGTCGTCTTCGGGCATGTAGCCCACCAGTTGCCGGATAAGTTTGCTGTTTTGCCACACGGGCATGCCCAGCACGGTTCCTTCCCCGGAAGTTGCTCGCAACAGTCCAAGCAGGATCTTGATCAGCGTACTCTTTCCGGCTCCATTGGGGCCAAGCAATCCAGTCACGCCGGTAGGAATGTTGACGCTGATATCGTGTAACGCTTGGAACCTGCGAAACGACTTCGTGATGGAACGCAACTCAATAACGTTGCCCGAGGGTTTCAGTTCGCTTGGCGGTGTACTCAATTAGTGCGATTCTAAAGTTGGCTGGACGGACAAGACGAGAGTTTGCGGTTGTGCGCTGTCTAGTCTATTCGAACCCAAACCACTTTTATTGGCAGCACTCGGAATTTTCGTCAATTCCACCAGGGCAACACTGCGACTTCGCCGCTGGTTCCCGGGCTCTGCCTGGGAACCCACTGCCTTGCAGGCTCTGCCTGTTAAGCACGGTGGCTCTGCCGGCGGTCGGACCGGCAACTCGGGAGGCGGAGCCTCGAAGACAGTACGTTCCCAGGCAGAGCCTGGGGACGAGGGGTGTTAGTCTACTTCCAGCGGCTCTTGCCTGAGCCTGCGACGGCTTTTCCAATCACCCACGATTTCAAGCCAAAGGACTGGACGATCTCGGTGACGGTGTTCGCGTAAAAGGGACTGACAATCAGTGTCAGTCCAATTCCCATATTGAACACATGGGTCATCTCATCATCGGGAATGCTGCCGAGCTTCTGCAGCCACGTGAAGACTGGTGGGACTTCCCATGAGTTCCGATCAAACGCAAGATCGACTCCGGGTGGCAGAATGCGTTCAGTGTTCTCGAGCAATCCACCACCAGTAATATGGCCGATACCATGCACGACGTTCTTCTTGGTGTAATGGCCAAGAATTTTTCTCAGCAGTCGCGTGTAAATCAAGGTTGGGCGCATCAAGGCGTCGCCCACTGTCTCACCCAGCTCTTCAATTCGATCATTGACCCCCAAGCCAGCGTGCTCAAAGACCGCTTTGCGAACCAAGCTAAATCCGTTTGAATGAAAACCGGACGACTGCACACCGATGATCACATCGTCCGGCGCAATCTGCTTGCCGCTGATCAAGTGCTTCTTCTCGACAACCCCCACGCAGAAGCCTGCCAAGTCGTAATCGCCACGTTGATAGAGGTCCGGCATGATCGCCGTTTCACCCCCCAGCAATGCACAGTCGGCTTGCACGCACCCTTGACTGATTCCGTCGACGATCTGCTCCAGTAGAGGCGGATTGTCATGGCTCATCGCCACATAATCCAAAAAGAACAACGGCTCAGCTCCGCAGCACAGCACATCGTTGACGCACATCGCGACCAGATCGATGCCGACCGTGTTGTGTCGTTCCAGCTTCTGAGCGACCTTCAGTTTCGTGCCGACACCGTCGGTGCCCGAAACCAAGACCGGTTGATCGTACTTGCGAGCGAACAGCGGCCCAGCAAAATCGAGCTGGAACAGGCCCGCGAATCCTCCATCGTTGCGGACGACGCGGGGGCTGAAGGTGCGATGCATGAGCCGCGGCAAACGCTGCATCGCTTGCTCGTACAACTCCAGGTCAACGCCACTATCCTTATAAGTAATTGAGCTCATGCGATCGCTTTTTGTGTTTGGCCAGTGCGAAGTGTTCTAGCAGTTGCTGAAAAAGTAACCCGAGGCGTTAGCGAGGGAATCTCACGCGCCCCTCGCTGACGCTTCGGGTTACTAAGAATCCACCACCATTCACAAATCGACTTTTTCAGCAGCTTGCAGTGCAAAGTGTTGTTTTATGTGACCCCGGTTTGATTCGCTAAGTTTTAATGAAAATCTCGACTTTTGACGACTAGGCCCCCGACTTGTGTCGAAAGATCTTCGATCCGTCCAACCAGCACATGCACAATTCCCTCGCGATTCTCCAGCACTCCATGCACCAACCATGCGTTGCTGCGGCGAGCCGTATTGTAAAACTTCTCCCAAATCTCGGGTTTCAGCACCAGATTCATCGACCCGGTCTCGTCTTCAAGCGTCACGAAAGTGATCCCCTTGGCGGTACTCGGCCGCTGACGCACCAGCACTAACCCAGCCACACGCACGAACCGACCATCCGTCATCTGTTTCAGTTCTATCGCCGAAGTCACACGCAACCGATCGAGTTGATCGCGAACAAACGAAAGCGGATGAGCCCTCAGTGACAGTCCAGTCGTTTCATAGTCCGCGTAAACCTCTTCAATCGGTTGCATCGGTTGCAAAGTCTCTGGGAGTGGATCGTCCTTGTCGGTGCCGGTCGCTTCGAACAGCGACATGTCTTTAGCCGTTCGGTCCTGCGCGAGCGATTGCCAGAAAGCTGCGCGACGGTCACCGGCCAGCGAACCGAGTGCGCCCGCATCCGCAAACCGCGTTATCGATGCCTGCCCCAATCGCGTTCGTCGAGTGAAATCGGCCAAGTCGCGATAGGCTCCACCTGCTGTGCGCGCTGCGACAACTGTTTGCCCAATTGCTTCCGGCAAACCGCGAATCATTCGCATTCCCAAACGCAGCTGCAACGCAGGACGTTCGAACGGCTTGGGGGGAGATTCGCTATGAATAGGTTCCAGTGTGCAGTCCCAATCGCTGTGGTTCACGTCCACGCCAGCCACTTGCACACCATGCTCTTTCGCATCGGTAACCAACTGAGCCGGTGCATAGAAGCCCATCGGTTGGCTGTTGATCACGGCAGCGCAAAAGACGGCTGGGTAATGATGCTTGAGCCAACAGGAGACGTAGACCAACAACGCGAAACTCGCTGCATGCGACTCCGGGAAACCATACTCACCAAAACCTCGAATTTGCGAAAACACGCGCTCAGCGAACTCACCGGTCAAGCCGCGCTCGATCATGCCATCGATCAGCTTCTTCTGAAACTTGTCGATCACGCCCGGCCGTTTGAATGCCGCCATAGCGCGCCGCAGTTGATCCGCTTCGCCGGGTGTAAACCCAGCGGCAACCACGGCCAGTTTCATCGCTTGTTCTTGAAAGATGGGTACGCCCATCGTCTTCGAAAGCACATCGCGGATCTCTTGTGTTGGATATTCTGGCTGTATGCCGCTCTTGCGGGCCTTCAAGTACGGATGAACCATTTGGCCTTGAATCGGACCGGGCCGGACGATTGCTACTTCAATCACCAAGTCATAAAAGCAACGCGGTTTGAGCCGCGGGAGCATGCTCATCTGCGCACGGCTTTCGATTTGAAACACACCGACTGTATCCGCCTTGCAGATCATGTCGTACACATCGCTGTCGGCTGGTGGCACGGTGGCCAAAGTCAACTTGCGTCGATAATGCCTGAACACCAGATCGAAGGCTCGGTGAATTGCGCTCAACATACCCAACGACAAACAATCGACTTTCAGTATCCCCAACTCATCCAGATCGTTCTTGTCCCATTGAATCACCGTCCGGCCATCCATCGACGCATTCTCAATCGGACAGACCTCGCATAACCAGCCTTGTGTCATCACCATTCCGCCTACATGCTGCGAAAGATGCCGAGGAAAGCCGATCAAATTCTGAACCAAATACAGAAACCGTTTGCCAATGTCAGATTCCGGATCAATGCCCGCTTCTCTGGCTCGGGTGGTAAGTGTCCCTTCGGGCAGACGCGAATCGACCATCTTGCTGACCGCATCGATGCGATCGAGCGAGATGCCGAGTGCTCTTCCGCAGTCACGAATGGCGGACTTCGTACGATAGCGAATCACCGTTGCGGTCATGCCCGCGCGATGCCGCCCATACTTTTCGTAGATGTACTGCAGCACTTCTTCGCGGCGTTGATGTTCAAAATCAACATCGATATCGGGAGCTTCTCCGCGCTCGCGACTGATGAAGCGTTCGAAGAGCATATCCATTTGGCTGGGATCGACCGACGTCACCCCCAAGCAGTAGCAGACCGAACTGTTAGCTGCCGAGCCGCGGCCTTGGCACAAGATGCCTCGCTGCCGCGCGTAACGCACCAAATCCCAAACGGTCAAGAAATAAGCTTCGTACTTCAACTCTTCGATCAACGTCATCTCATGCCGCAGCATATCGATGACTTTTTGAGGTACGCCGTTGGGATAACGCTGCTTGGCACCCCGCCAAGTTTCACGCTTCAGAAATTCGATGGGAGTTTGCCCATCTGGAGCCAGTTCAACTGGGTAATCGTAGCGCAACTCTGCCAGTCCGAACTTACATTGGGCTGCGATCTCATTGGTACGCTCGATTGCGGCCGGCTCGGCTGCGTACAATCGCTGAATCGTTTCTAGTGAACGCAGATGATGTTGCGAATTGCTTAGCCGCTGCGAACGCACTTGATCGATCGTTGAATTAAAACGCGTGGCCAGCAAGCAATCGTGCAGCAAGGCTCGCTCGGCGGTGTGATAATACACATCGCCGCTTGCGACCAGCGGCACTTTCGAGCGTTGGCTCAGGTGACTTAGGCGCGCCAGTTTTTCGCGGTCATCGACGCCTCGATGCAACTCAGCCAGTAAATAGCTACGCTCTCCGAACACATCTCGAAAAACATTGAGCCATTCCAGCCAGCCTTGGTCATCTCGCGCATCGAACTCTGCCGCAGGTAGCTTTAATGTAGGCTGACGTTCCGCAGCCGCGACTATGTTCCGTATATCGACATCATGCTTAACAAGGCGCTCCGCACTATTCATCGCAGCGGGTGAGCTGGGCATCGCGGCAGGTGAGCTGGCGAGGTCCTCATGCTCCCAGGGAAACGCTTCTTCATCGGTGAAGTGCTGCATGTCGGCTGGAGGCAACTCATCGACCACCGGTTGACGCAAGAGAAGTCCAGCCAGCAGCCCTTCACTCAACTCGGCGATGTCCTGCCAGTGGATCTCGCAGGCTCCTTTCTCACGTCGCAAGCGGCCCCTTGAAAGCAAGCGACACAGACGCCCGTAAGCAGCACGATCGCTGGGCCAAACTACGAGCGGCGGGCCATCGATCGGATGCAGTTCCGCACCCACGATCAGCGGCAACTGAAACTCTTTGGCCGCAGCATGCCCGCGGACGATTCCTGCGAGCGAATTACGGTCCGTGATGGCTAGCCCTGCGTAGTCGAACTCCTTGGCACGTTCGAACAATTCGTCCGCATGCGAAGCCCCCTCGAGAAAAGAGAAGTTGGACTTGCAGTGAAGTTCTACGTAACGGTTCACGGTAAGCGAATCAAATGCACAGCCCGAACATCCATTAAGGCACCGCGCTTAATGTTCTTGGGGCTAATGTTAAGGTGGTATTCGCCCGCTTCGGTGACGTTGATTTCACCTAAGTGCCGCCAGACGAAGTTCTGAAAATGGCCCGTCTCCAAAACTTCGAACTCGACTCGCGCAGCGGGCTCTCGCTTGTGAGCGAACTTCGTCAACGTAATCTCAGCCGTGCTGCCTCCGTTGCCTGCGCCGCAGCCCTGCAGGATCTCGACATTGAACTTGCCCGGCTTGGCGATGTTCAATTTCCACGAAGCGTGGTTTTGCATGCCAGCCCAGTAACCTACGGTGTTCTTAATGGTTTGTGGTTCGTACCGAATCTTGTCACCCGTAGTCTCAGCCAGATGGGCCGGCAGGAACAACGAACCATCACCGGTCGCTTGAATCGCTTGGCACTCGCTGATCAGCAGGGGTGGGGCGTCGAGTTGCATCTCAATGGTCGCTGCACTCTTGGGAGGCTTGTCCCAAGTCAACTTCCAAGTGGTTAATTCAGGTTGTAGTTTCAGATTTGAAGCCCCTTCTTCACCTTTCCACTTCAGCGAACGAAGCGGTGCTGCTAGCCGCGGAATTTCAACAGTGTTCCCTTGAAAGGTGGGCTCAAGCTCGATTAGCACAGTCTGCCCTTCTACCGTCAGCTTGGCGCCGGGGATCTGCGTCTTGCTCAACTGTGCGGAAGCCGACGCGTGGCAAATGAAAAGAAGGAGGAGTGAGATTAACGCTCGTTTAACTTTTTGCATGAGTCATCGCCTTTGGGAACGTCGAGGTTGCATAGGATCATTGAGTTTGAAATTCTAACCGCATTCTCGCAGCTTGGGACCATTGTCGAGCAGGCTGCCGCAAAAGTCGATTTGCATAGAAGTGCGGAAGAACAAACCCAAGGCGTCAGTTTTGATGTTGCGCTGTTTTGGGGTTTATGGACCAAAGGTTTGCCTAGCCCAACAACGGGCTGGGGAGTAAGGTGCAACTGACCGTAAGGGCTTAACGCCCGCCCGTTTGTTGATCAACCAATTACTCGCGAACAAATGGCCGGGCCTTTGGCCCTAAGATCCCTTGTGCTTTCAGACCCAGCCCTTCAGGCCCTTAGGCTGGGCTCGGCAAACTGCCGGGGCTTTGCCCCTAAATCAAAACAGCACAACATCTAAAACGTATTGGGGCATGTAAAAAGTTGCCGTGTCGCTAAAATTGGCTTGTGAATTCGACACTTCTCGCCGAACGCCACCTTCCTCGCTTGCTGGGTGGAGCGATGACTGAGTAGCTAACTGCAAAATTGACCGTAGGCTCCGCCCCCTCTTGTGCGGTTTGCAAGCAGAGTTTGCAAACCGCACAGGAGGAGGCGGGAAAGTGCCTTAACGCGGGAATCTAGCTGAAAAGTCGTGATTCCACCGAGTAAACTGGGTGGCGATCAGCAAGAAGTTCGTTAATCCACTAAAATCCCGCGCAGCTCTGGCTACTTAAGTTCAGGCTGCTCAAGTTTTGTGACTATCCTGTTCATCGCCGCGTGATTCGCTGCCATCCTGCCTCAGAAAGCTGAATTTATGAAGGGCCTGCCGTTTGTTTTGGCGTTTACTGCGATGACATTCATCGCTTGGGGAGCCTACGGCCCGTTGCTGCACCACGGTACGCTTTCGATGGGCAATGACAGTCTACGCGCCTTTGTTGGTGTCGGTATCGCCTATTTCTTCATCGCGGTGCTGGTGCCGATCTATATCCTGCGTTCGCAAGGCGAAGCCGGAAAGTGGACGATCAGTGGCACGTTCTACTCTTTGATCGCTGGCTCAGTTGGTGCCTTAGGTGCGCTGGGTGTAATTCTAGCGCTCGCTTATGGCGGTTCGCCGATTTATGTGATGCCCCTAGTATTTGGATTCGCTCCCATCGTGAACACTTTGGTCACGGCGTGGATGAGCAAAACGTTCGATCAAATCAGTCCCATCTTCATCGGTGGCATCGTGGTCGCTGCACTCGGTGTGGCTGGTGTACTGGCCTTCAAGCCCGCTGCGCCACCGCATGCGGCTCATCCAACCAAAGATGCTAAGTCGAAGGATCACGATGATAAGCAGTCAGCCAAGCCAGACCACTCAGCGCTTGAGCACCGCAGTTCGTTCCGCTTCGTCTCAAGTGCACTTGTTCAGGAACCGCAAGACCCACTGCCGCCAGTAGTCGTTCAGCCACCTGCGCCTGAGCCCACATCACCTGCAGCTCCGTCTGAGCCGTCTGAGCCGTCGGTCGCTCCCCAAGCCGAACCAGCTCAACCCGCGCCACCAGCAGACCAACCCATCGCAACTCCTGAGCCGCCACAAGAGTTGCCACCCGTCGTTGTACAACCCGTTGCACCAGAGACAAACGTTCCCGCACCTGCTCCAACAACTCCCGCTGCTCCGGCTCCAGTTGCTCCGGCTCCAGTTGCTCAAGAGCCAGCTGCGCCGGCCGCTCAAGAACCAGCTGCAGAGTTACCACCGGTGGTCGTACAGCCCGCTCCGTTGACTGATACCAAGACTCCCACGGTTACGCCGAACGCCGATACCCCCAAGGTTGACGCGCCAAAGCCAGAACCAGCCAAGCCAGAGCCAGCTAAGCCAGAGCCAGCTAAGCCAGAAGCAGCTAAGCCAGAAGCAGCTAAGCCTGAAGCAGCAAAGCCAGAGAGCACCAAGCCAGAGCCCAGTAAAGAACGCTCAGCAGTGTCAGCGTCAGCCAAATTGATCGACGAGCAAATCGAGGACGAACCGAAGAAGGATGATGAAAAGCCGTCGGAGAGCAAAAAGTCGACTTCCGTTCCTGACGTCCCGATGATCATTTTGTCGATCATTGTGGCCGCAGTTTGTTGGGGCTCGTATGGACCGATGCTGCATCAAGGTCAAGCGAGAATGGGTGGAAGTCGTCTGCGTCCGTTTACTTGTGTTGGTTTGGCTTATTTCTTCATCGCTGTAGCTGCCCCATTGGCAGTGATTTATGCCCGCACGGCGGACTCGGGTAGTTGGAGCGTTGGAGGCCTCAGTTGGTCGATTGTGGCTGGAGCCGCAGGCGCGATCGGCGCTTTAGGCGTGATCTTAGCCTTCAATGCCGGTGGCAAGCCCTACTACGTGATGCCACTCGTATTCGGCTTTGCTCCCGTAATCAACACCTGCATCTCGTTGACTGAGAAAGGTACTTGGGGGTTGGCAACACCAATGTTCTGGATCAGTTTGGCGGTCGTCATCGCAGGCGCGATAACAGTGCTCTTAAACGCACCCAAACCCAAGCATGCCAAACCAACCTAAGGCTTCGAAGCGACTCGTAGCTTGGGACCATTTGTCCCGAGAGTTCGTTGAATTCAACACATTCGATTTTCGGTAGCGGAATGCGTCAAGCATTTCGAGAGCCCTTCAGTGGCGCTCGAATGCCTTGACGGCGTGTTGATCATTGGGCAGCGGAAGCAGCCTAGGCTTTAAGAGCAACTTATTTGTTAACAGTGCCTGTCGACGTCCGAATACGCTGGACCGGTACGCTGGCCGGTTTTTTGGAGCGCGGACGTCCTCGTCCGCTGAACCCGCCGCTTATGCAAACACAACCCGTTGAGGCCTCGTTAATTTTGAGGGCCGCCGCAGTACTCTCGAAATGCTTGAAGGCTTTCGGGGAGCAGCCGGCCGGGATGTTGCGACTCGGCGAAGCGTAGGCTGCTAACAACCTCAGCCCTCGTCGCCATTCGTCACCGCGTCTCAAGTTAGTGAGAAACCGAACGATCCGCAGAGTAAATCTGCGGGATTAGCCGATGGGCGTTAGCCCC
>JANRMD010000234.1:0-3477 GCA_033761895.1 Pirellulaceae bacterium
GCTTCAGGCACCCTGAATTGGGCGGCATCGAGAACAACGGGGCAAGTCGCAGTGACTTGCAGCACCGATGTTGCGAGGATGCGTCCGACTTTCGTGCATCTCGCACCGGTAGGGCACACCGGAGCGTTGAAAGTGGGTAGAACTTTTTCGAATTCGCTTGACTATCGAAAAACTTCGTTTCGCGCGAACCAAAAGAAGGATGGGTTTGGTGCGACGAGTTTATCAGTCAACACGAGAGCCCGATAACGGAACTTTTTCGGCAGCAGAAGGCTGACACTTACGCCAACAATTCGTGACGAACCTGGCCACTACCGGAAATGGGAACGGGACGGCCCTGCATGTCGTGAACAATCAAGTGCGGGTCGATACCCAGCAGGTGGAAGGAAGTCGCGAGAACATCTTTGGGTGATATGGGATTGTCGACCACCTCGCCACCAATTTTATCTGTCCGACCAACGACTTGACCGCGGCCGATACCACCGCCCGCAAGAATAGCTGAATAGGCTTGTGACCAATGATGGCGGCCCGCTCCCTTGGGCTTGGAATCTATTTGTGGCGTTCGTCCATGCTCACTCAGACACAGCACGAGGGTATCGTCCAACATGCCACGAGCCTCGAGATCGCGGATCAGCGCGGGATAGGCTGCATCAAAGCCCGGTAGCAAGTACTCCTTCAACCTGGGAAAGTGATTGTTGTGAGTGTCCCAAGCGCAATTGGCAAATTGACCAAAGCCGTCCCAAAAGACAGAGACAAACGTTACGCCCGATTCAATCAACCGCCGCGCAACTAGACACGATTGACCAAAAAGAGTCATCCCATAATCTTCGCGAAGCGCTTTGGACTCTTGGCTAACGTCTAGCGCCTGCTGCACGCGCGTGGAGGTCAAAAGCGAAAGCGCCTGTTCCTGTTTTCCTTTGAACTCAATCGATGCAACGCCATCGATGCTCCGCCGCGCGCGATTAAGCTGGGCGAGCAATGACTGCCGCAATCCCAACTGCTCTATCGACATCTCCTTGGGCAAAACGGAACTTCGCGACAACTCGAACTTACCGGCATCCGTAATACCGCCAAACGGATCGCGAAATGCTTGACGTTGATCGTCTGTGTACATGGGGACTGGGCGTGTTCCCTCGCCTACAAAATCGGTCCATACGGGATTGTGGTTGGAACTTAGAAAACCCGAGAACGGCCCTGCGTTGACAAGCAAGTCCGTGTGTGAGTTGAGCATCCAAGGTAGGCCCATATGCCTTGGTATGGCTGACGATTGCTCCAAGCCGCGAGTGTTATCGCTGGACCTTTTTGACTGTACATAGTCAACTACCGAGCCAATGTAGGGCCAGTGCCGGACATCTCGCGGTCGAGCCTCGAGGTCGGGTGTGTAGGTTGGCAGGCCGCTAACGGCATAGGCAACTCCATGTAACGGATAGGGATGGGTCAGCGATCGAACAATGGTGGTCCTGTCGATGATATTGGCAGTCCGTGGCAATCTTTCACAAATCGAAATGCCTGGCACATTGGTTGAAATCGCCTTCATCTCGCCTTGGATCTCGACCGGTGCATCAGGCTTGGGATCGAAGGTCTCATGCTGCGGCGGCGAGCCGTAAAGAAACAGCAAGATGCAGGCTTTGGCTTTGCCAAAAGACGCGTCAGGCCTCTCGCCGCCTAGCGCAACAGACTGCCCTTGCATATGTTCGGCCAAGCCCCAACCGAAGGCCGAAAGTCCGCCGACTTGCAGCAGCTCGCGGCGGCTGAGCCCGTCGCAGAGCGTTCGTCGAGAGCCTTGAATGCTGAACATTAGTTCTCGCCTTCGTGAACGTTGGACTTCGCACTTAAACAGCGAGCGAGTGTGGTCTCGTAGTTTGCAGAGCGATTGGATTCAAGTAAAGTCAACTTCGATCACAGCCTTATCGTCGACTATAAATAGTTTACTCGATCTATCGAGCCGGTGTGGAGTTGCCCAATGATGTAAACATCCGGATTTGCAATTGCTCCTCGACAATCCAGCTTGGTAAACCGCCTGGGCGAACACGGCCTTTGTATACTCAGTTGATCAAGCGCCAAAGCGCATCGAAAGTAACGCTATGAAATCGAATCAATTTCAAATGGTGCCAGTCACCCGGTCTTCCGATTGCGTGCCGTTTCACCAAAGCACTCTGTTGAGACTCCTTCAGAACGTATCTCTTCCAAAGTGTCTCTTACCGCGGTCGTTGGTTTTCTTGGCCGTTTGTGCATTTGTGTGCGCCGGACTAGAGCAGACTGGAGCCGCGCAAGATCACGGACTGGTTGCCAACGTGATGCGTCCTGCGCATCCGCTTCTGATTCGGAATCAGCACGGCCCTGCATTGCGCATCACGCTGGACGTTTCGAAGGGGCAAAGTGCGCGATTGGTATCAATGGAATTCTCATTCGAAAGTACCGATGGCCTAAATGACATTGATACTATCCAGTTGTTCGCGACAGGCGATCAGGAAGCCTTTTCACCCCTTGCACCGATCGGAGAAGCCGTCGCGCCAGCGCGATCGATCATTGTGCCGTTGGAGCGACAATTGACTGAAGGCCGCAATGTCTTCTGGCTGTCATGCCGTTTGAAAGAAACTGCCGATTTGCAACACGAAGTGTCGGCGACATGTTCATTGATCAAGACTTCCGTGGGTAACGTGACGCCGCGCCAGGACTTTGCAAATGCGAAACAGCGAATTGGAATCGCTTTACGAAAGCACCAGGATGATGGAGTTCATACCTACCGTATCCCCGCTCTGACCACCTCCACAAAAGGAACTTTGCTTGCGGTCTACGACATCAGACGTCGCGATGGACGCGATTTGCAGGAGGACATTGATATCGGCCTCAGTCGCAGCACTGATGGCGGACAGACTTGGGAATCGCCTCGCGTCATCATGGATATGGGCACATACGGTGGAATGCCTCAGGAGCAGAATGGATGCAGCGATCCGGGCCTCATCGTCGATCAGCAAAGTGGCGAGATCTTCTGCTTTGCGTTGTGGATGAATGGCAAGCCCGGCCATCACCAATGGGTTAACGATGGTTCGGAACCGGGATTTGAAATCGGGAAGTCCGCGCAGTTCATGATGGTGCGTTCGAATGACGATGGTCAGACTTGGTCCGCTCCAGAAAATCTCAAAGACTGAAAGACATTTGAATGATGCAATCAATGCGTTCTTACAAACCTTCCGATCGCATAAGCTCCAAGAGCGGAGGCGGAGCGCAGTCAATTGTCTCAACATTCGCCGTCCTGCCGGAGTGCTTAGTAGTCGAATTCCTCGCACCGGTTTGGGTGACCGGTGCGAGTTGGATGCCTACATTTCCGGGGACGTTTAACGCTGAAGCCAATGCACCCGAGATGGCATTGCGAACGCTCGCACCCATTTATCAACCTGCAAACTATTAAGCGTATTCGCAGGATCGCACCCGAAAATTAGATCGAGTAAAACCTCCTACCAGTGGCGACCGAATTGG
>JANRMD010000235.1:0-2234 GCA_033761895.1 Pirellulaceae bacterium
GACACTAGCTCAGCGCGGCTTCCGAGATTGGCATTTCGTCGGAATTTGCGGACTGTTCCATACCTTCGGATTCTGCCGACAATTCGCTGGCTGGTACCGCTCGGCGACGGCGGCGTTTAACCTTCGTCGATGACCACTCTTTCGTGATTGCCTCGAAGACTTCAGGTGTTTCGTAGCGAACGATGTTACGGCCCTCAGGAATTGGTCCGATTAATCCGCGGAAAACAGGCATGCCGCGCAGTGCGAGATCGGTGCTGCTGTCCTCGATGCCAATTTGCGTGTGCATTTGCAGCAGTGAATCTGGACTGGGGTAGTCCGTAATGCGTAGGGTGCCGTCAGTTGCACGATTCACAATGCGAAATACGTCTTTTTTGGACATGAGCAAAGCCTCCACGAATTTTCCAGGGTAGTCGACTGCGGTGTTGCGTAGGGATGCGTGGCGTTTGATGAACGGGCGGGAATTTTGGAGTTCGCCACCCGAGTTCTACAGCCCATAGAACCCACACGCAGCCCAAACGGATATTGCAACATGTCGTTCTATCGACGTGCCAAGGCTACGAATTGCCAGAATCACTGTTGGCTAGATCCTGCGGAACAACAACCAAAATCCAAAGCCCAAGCATGTCATGCATAAGTACTACAGACAACACCGACAGCATCTCAATACACGCACTGTTGCCAACTCGATCAACGACAAGCCATAATGAGCGGCCCGCACAACCCTCATTGAAAGCAGAATTGAAATGCAAGTCTCTTATCGTTTTCTTTTGCTGTGTTGCATGTCCCTCCTTTGCTTTGACAGCATCCAAGCCAAGGAGCCTCGCGTTGAAACGGTCGTATTTGGCAAACTACCTAGCGGTGAAGAGGTTAAGCAGTTCAACCTCTACAACAGTCACGGCATGCAGGCTTCGGTTATCGAATACGGTGCCACGATCACAAAGCTGCTAGTCGCGGATCGCAATGGCCAGTTTGCAAACGTGGTGCTCGCAGGAAACACGCTCGATGAATATACAAAAGGCTTTCCGGCCGCGGCCGTCATTGGACGCTATGCGAATCGTATTCGCGGTGCCAAGTTTTCGATCGACAATCAGATCTATCAAGTTACGAGAAATTCTGGTGAGAACCACATCCATGGCGGACGTGAGAACTTTGCCAAAGTCCGCTGGAATGGAGAGGCTGAGGCGAGTGCCGATGCTGCCACCGTCAAACTAACCTATCGCAGCCAAGATGGTGAAGAAGGCTTCCCAGGTAAACTTGACGTGACAGTCATCTATCGCGTGACCAATGCAAATGAACTGTCCATTGAATACTTGGCGACCACGGACAAGCCGACCGTCGTCAACTTGACCAACCACGCTTACTTCAATCTTGGCCCTGCAAACGAAGATGTGTTAAACCATGAATTGCAAATCATGGCGGAGACCTACACAGTCTCTGACAAGTCGCTGATCCCCACCGGTGAGATTGCCTCCGTGGTCGGTACTCCACTGGACTTTCTTGCTGCTCATCGAATTGGTGAGCGGATAGAACAGCTCTATGAAGCAGCCCGCGGATATGACCACAACTACATCGTTTCCGGCAAAGCAGGCGAACTCCGTCCAGCAGCTCGAGTCGTCGATCCCAAGTCGGGACGCGTCATGGAATGCTTAGCCACCGAACCCGGCGTCCAGCTCTATACCGCGAACGGTTTCAATGGAAACCCGTTCCCCAAGCATGGCGCATTTTGTTTGGAAACACAGCATTACCCCGACTCACCCAATCGTCCCGAGTTCCCAACAACCGTAGTACGCCCTGGAACGCCATTCAAGTCCACGACAGTTTTCAAATTCAGTGCCAAGTGAGCGACTCTACCTATCGTAACCCGAAGCGTCAGCGAGGGACCGAGTTACGGTGTTGAATTGGGAATGGGAGTTAAAGTACATCTTGGCCCTTTCGATCCTGCGCTACGTTTACATACTCGATCACAGTTGCCAACGAGTCTTCTTTCCAGACGTATCGAATGCTGCCACGCTCGGCCTGGGCTGTGCGACAAATAGCAACAAGACAGAATCCGATTATGTAACTATTGTTCCTCTTCAGGCAACACAGTCACGAACGAAGGAACTCCCCATCGCCCCGGTACTCCGGGGAGAGCGACGGTGTTGTTTAAGGGCAAGGGCTATCTCAAAAAATTGCAATTTTTTGTTCCGATTGGCATTCGCTGAGGGAGCATACAGGAGCGATGGGGCCAGCCC
>JANRMD010000236.1:0-9747 GCA_033761895.1 Pirellulaceae bacterium
TGGTACTGGGTCATGAACACCTCGTGGAAGGTGCTCAACGATCCGTGTTGCGAGTGCACGCAGTTCAGTCTCTCGACAACAAGCAATCGGATGCAGTAAGGCAGCTTCCATTGCTTCAAAGTGCTGCGTTTTTGAAAGACAACCGAAGGTTTGAGCGCACTTCAGCAACGGGCCGGGTGCTTGCTCGAAGGCTTCGACCAGCCAACTCGAATAGTCGTTTGCCAGTCGACCTAGTCCAAGAGCAATCAGCGTTGCTGCGTTGTGATCACGGCTAGCTCGGTCCAACGCCAGCAGCGATTCAAGATTGCCGCTGCGCCATGTCGCGTAGTCCCGATCTTGGAGGCCGAGCATCGAAGTGTAAAGTCGACTCTCGCAGGACTTATCAAATGGCTCGGCACAGACATTGGGTATCAAGTCGAGAGCGCGTTCCAACGCTTGTTCCAGATGTTTGCCTTCCCAGTAAATCGCAACGGTCCGCAGCAACCGAATTCCTTTGCGTCGAAAATCCCCTGGCAGCAATCGAATGGTATGAAAGTATCGATCTGCGAAACGCAGCAGCATCGCCAACGTGGCTTCCATGGCCTCAGGCGTTTCGGAATACCGACAATCGCGAAACACATCGAACAAGTCAAACGCGTCTTCAGGACTCAGGTCCCGCCAATTGCACTTCTGGAACAGCTTGGACAGCCCAGCGAGTTGTCCGCAGTCGCTCCAAACTTGCATGGCTATCTTTTCACGATTCCAGCTTGTATCTGTGGTTGTGCGTACATACTCAATCCACTCTGCAATGCCGCGAGCGGCGTCGCAGTCATCAAACAGTTTGTTGACAAAGTCATGATCCGGTTGATAGCGATTGGCCATCTCGAAGCCGCTCAAGAGCGCCTCGATCGATGCACCTCGCTGTACAGCTTGGGCTAACGCCCAGACGCGATTGAAGAACGATTCATCATCACTCAGCTCTGACAAACGCATCAGCCAGCGTGATAACGCGTTCGAGTCCGGGTACAAACTGTGGACATTCTCAAGCAACGCGATCAGAGCCGATTCGCGACGATGAGGAGCGAGGTGACGAATAATGTGCAACCATTCCAGCCGTTCCTTATGCCAGGGCTCACTCAGCAGGCGAGCAACAGCGCGGCAGAGGGGTTCATTGTCGTTCAAATCCAAGGCCCAATAGTGCCCGATGATGTCCGCCAGGTTGGCCTGGGCGTTTTTGATGTCGATCGCAACCAGCCACTGGCATAGCCTTATTGGACGCGGCGCTGTGAAGAGATCTTCAAACCTTTCGGCGTTGAGTTTGAGTGTCGCAGAATCATCTGCGTAAGTTCCCCGGTCGTGGACATGTTCAAGTATTGCCCTCAGATCTCTCAAGTTGCAAAGATGCGGCCGCAAATCGACGAATGGAGCTTGTGGCTGCGAGGGTGGTTGAGCTTTCGTGCCTCGATAGGCTCGCGGATGTGCTGCTGTAGCACGTGGCCGTTTCGGCTCAACGCGCGGTCGCCACGGATCGACCGTCGGCTGAATCTCGTCTGGCACTGTGCTGCCTAAAATTTCCTTGATATCGGCCGTGACCGATTCATCCAGAGCATTGACTGACGCCAACCGTTGCCAGCATTTTTGAAGCTCACGAAGCCGATCGAGACTTAGGTCCGTGACTTCATTGAGTGAAACGATCCTTTCTTCGTAAGGATCAACCACTAACGCATCGCCATATCGCGGTGCAGTTATCTGGAATTTGCGAACGCTTACCATCGCAACCAGTTCATTCGGGCGTCGCAGAATCGCAATAGTTTGGTTAGTCATGATTCTGCAAAACTCTTCATTCCTTTACTGGTTAGGATGCCACAGTTTAACATCAATCGATCGACGTGCGAGATTTCTGAATTGTCGGCGATGTGAACTACGGCCCATCGCCACCATCCTAGCTTGCTAGGTAGAGCGTTAACTCGACGGCGAAAGCGAGAAGCGTCAAAATTTCGGTGCAATTGATTGATTCCGCTGAGAACAATCGGTTAGAATCACGCCACTTCTTATCGATAGCCAGTCGGCTGCCAAGCATTGGTGAACACGTTTTGGCAGATTGAAGCCTGGTTCCGGTAAGCGGTGTCCGAATCGATGCGATTCGATTGTGCTCCGGTCGTCTAAGAGTAAAGATGCGCTCTCCAAACGCGAGATGTAGGTGCGAATCCTATCCGGGGCTCTAATGTGTGCTTTCAGGTTGCGTATTCCTGGGACGACCGTTTACTCATGCAATGTCAGCGTACACCATTTCTTCGAGACATAGCGGCTAACAGTCGCGATGATGCGCCGCGTTTGATCTACGCTGACTGGTTGGAGGAGCGTGGCGATGCTCAGGGCGAATTCATACGCATTCAATGCGAACTGGGAAGCAATAAGCAACTGCCCGTAAAGCAGCGTAATGACTTGAAGGCCCGTGAACTGCAACTGCTGAGGCAATTCGGAAAGGGATGGGCTGGTGAGCTTCGTGGGCTGGTCAAGAAGTGGCAATTCGAGCGTGGGTTGGTTACAGGCGTACGCATCGACTCAGCCACTTTCCTGAAGATTGGAAAGGATTTGCTGAAGTCGCAGCCAATCATCGATGTCGATTTTTGGAACGCCTTTGACCATCTTGAAGACCTTGCGGCTAGCGACGCGATCGGAGGTCTTCGTTCGATCGGCTTCCCTTTTTGCAACATCGGTTTGGCGGGGAATTCAAGTACCCACTTTCGTTGGCCAACTGGCCGGCGATTCGATTACGAAGAATACCTTCAACAGTCTCAAGCGTTCGAGAATACTAAAGAAAACCTTCGAGGGAAAAGCGTTGCTCGCCTACTCAGCTTTTTCGATCGAGCTGCGTTTAGAGATCTAAGAAAGCTTCGTCTCACTCAGAATTTCATAGGTGACGCGGGGCTGGCCCTGCTATCCAAATACGAGGCTCTAAAGTCGCTTGAGTCGTTGGACATCCAAGTTAATGGACTTTCAAGCCTCGGTTTGGATGCGTTGGAGCAGGGGCCAGCCTTTGCGAATCTTCAAGAATTGATGTTAAGTGGCTGCAAAAACATCAGTCATAGTTATGACGAAGATCTGATTGGCCCAATTACAACCTCACTTTCCAAACTTCTGCCGCGGGTGAAGCGATTGTCCGCCTGCGAATGCGGATTGACTCTACAATCCATCGCGCAGCTCAATCAAACGTCGATCTCTCAACTCGAACAGCTGAGCCTGCGCGGAAACATGCTGTATGACGGCGGTGGCGACGACGACTCCCGGGCGGCCCTTGTGCGTTCCCGGCTACTAACTGATCTTCATGAGCTCAACTTGGGTAGTTGCTATCTGAGCGGCCAGCATCTGCTGGATATGTTTGGGCACAACCAGCTTCTCTCCCTGCAAATATTCGATTTGGCCAATAATTCGCTCGGACCGATAGCTGGCCAAGCTCTAGCCCGCGCAAACCTACCGAGCCTCAGCACGCTCGTATTGGACGGGCAACCTGAAGGTACTCTAGGTGACGAAGGCGTGAAGCCATTTCTTGAGTCAACTTCCTTGCCAAATTTGTCCGTCCTATCGGTTCGAAGGCAGCAGTTGAGTGATCCATCCGTCAACGCGCTGCTTGAGAGTCCAATGTTGCAGCAGCTTTACTCGATCGACCTGAGCGACAATAAGTTGACCGACGCAAGCGCAGAAAGGTTGGTCATACACGGTCCTTGGCCGCGTTTGGCGTCGCTCAACCTGCGTCGAAACCGAATTAGTCCATGGGCGAAAGAGCAACTGAGGCAACGCTTCGACTATCGCGTACTCTATTGAATTGGTGTTCATGAACCCCCAGCACCCAAGTATGACAGCGAACGTATTCCTAAACGACAAAGATACGCTACGGGACTGCCTGCTGTTGTTAGATCAGTTGTGTCAGCAGCCAGAGCTTTGTTTGACGCCCGATTCGCCTTACTCGGAACTGATGCAGCGAATTGCACTGCTCAACCGCCGCGTGAAGTCTGCACGCAAACGCGAGGTGGCATCGCGCGATCAACGCCAAGTTGAAGTTGCCGCAATCCGCCACCAACGCAAGACGAAAGTTTACGGTCAGTACGCTCTACCGGTCGACATGTCGCACCTTCAAGACGAAGACAAAGCTGCGCAAGGCCTCGCCCCGCCAACCTTGGCCAAACGACGACTATGCTACATCTGCAAGCAGCCGTTTTGGCACCTGCATCCGTTCTACGATAGCTTGTGTCCGGAATGTGCCGATTTAAATTACTCGAAACGCCACGTTACCGCTGACTTAAGCGGCCGTATCGCGTTGGTTACCGGTGGACGAATCAAGATCGGATTTCAAATTGCCCTGAAACTTCTCCGTGCAGGTGCTGAAGTCGCGGTCACAAGCCGCTTTCCGAGAGACACGCTACAGCGTTATCAACAAGAAACGGATTCTCCCGCTTGGCTGGACCGATTGAAGATCTTTTCTGCGGACTTTCGATTTCTGCCAACCGTTCAGGCAATGTGTGCAGAGATTCGAACAACCTACGGTTCGTTGGACTTGCTGATCAACAATGCAGCACAAACGGTTCGAAGGCCGCCAGAATACTACGCGCATCTGCTCGTTAAGGAACAGCAACCCAGCGAACAGCAACCCAGTAAACAGCAACCCAGTGAATCGCTTTCCGCAATGCCAAACTGCTTGGCAAGTGTCAGTTCCCAGTCAGAAAGAGCGACGACCGAGTTGATCCACGATCGGCCACCATTGCATATCGCAACCCTGTTGGCTGGTACCTGTGTGATGGAAAGCGACGGCAGGCACGCACGCGAACTGTTCCCCATGGGTAAGCTGGATTCGGATGGTCAGCAGCTTGATCGTCGCGATGACAATTCGTGGATCGCCAAGCTTGAGGATGTGCAGCTACCCGAACTGCTCGAAGTCCACGCGGTCAATGCGCTGGTTCCCTTCATTCTGATTCAAGATCTCCAGCCCTTGATGCAGCAAAGCGTTCACCCGCAACGCTTCATCGTCAATGTCTCAGCCATGGAGGGACATTTTGAAACGGGACACAAAACCGGATTGCATCCCCACACGAATATGGCCAAAGCCGCCATGAATATGATCACCAGAACGTCCGCCGAGCGCTTCGCAGAGCTCGGCATTTTCATGAACAGTGTTGATACCGGCTGGGTAACCAATGAGTACCCGCTACCCAAAGTCGAAAAAATGCAAGGCGCAGGCTTCGAACCTCCGTTGGATGAAATTGATGGAGCGGCGCGAGTTCTCGATCCAGTTTTTGCGGGCATCCATTCGGGTACTCCGCAGTATGGAAAATTCTTTAAAGACTATCGCGAAACCAATTGGTAGAACGATTATGACAAGCGCAGATAAAACCAACGCAGAACGACCATCGGTCCTCTATTGTCCAGTGGGTCGCACATTCGAGCCTTGTGATTTGAAAGAACTTCTGCCGATTCAAGAGCACCTCGCGCGGAACGAAAAAATCAGCGACATCACTCAGTTTCCGCGCGGAACGCATCTTCCTGACGGGCGCTTGGATCTGTGCAAGCAAGCGATAGGTCCAGCCGGAATTCAGCTGTTGTCCGATGCCGTGAGCACGAACTCGCAAACGCAACATTTATTGCTAGGGGCCAACGGCTTGCTCGATGAAGGCGCTAAAGCGGTGGCTGCTATCGCCGAATCGAACCGGCAGTTGCAAACCATCTACTTGGGTTGCAACTTGATCGAATCGGAGGGAGTGTCGGCGTTGGCCACTGCCTTGCGCGATAGTGAATATATCACTGGGCTGTGGTTGAAACGCAATCCTATCGGGCCGGAAGGCGCCAGGGCCTTGGCAGGCATGCTGGCAGGAAATACGGTTCTACGGACGCTGGATCTAGTACATACTAACATCGGGTTTACGGGGCTCGAACAGTTGGTCGATGTTCTGGTTCACCAAAACTGCACTTTAAAACGTCTGTACTTAGGCGGCAATGGTTTTGGTGCGAAAGAGGCGGGCTTGCTGCGGAGGCTAATTGCAGACAACAAAGCAATCCATAGTCTCTTGCTGGGCGTCAATCGACTTGGAGATGCAGGTGTCGAAACGCTGTGCGAATCTCTAGCTCTGAATAGCTCGCTGCGGACGCTCGGCCTGGCCTGCAACCAAATCGGTTCTCATGGCGCATGGAAACTTGCAGAGGTCTTGCAACAGAATTCAACCTTACAATCCCTTGAGCTGGGTTATGATAAGTCGGCTCCGGTGCTCGGCGAGAAGTGCAACGAGTTGGGTGACAGTGGTGCTGCAGCCATCGCGGAGTTGCTCAGCGTAAATCGATCATTGCGTGGACTCGACTTGCGTTGCAACGGGATAGGCCCACGCGGAGCGAGCCTGATAGCCGATGCCCTGGAAACCAACCACCGGCTGATTTCACTGCAAATTGGCAAAGGGATCACTGCGTCAGTAAAGCGGCGATTAGATGCCTTGATCGAACGCAACCGCGCGTCCTCCTTAACAGATCCAGCCAGCGATGTATGGCAAGGTACAGATCGACAGGATATTGAAGCCATTCGAAGCGTTTATAGAAGTTAGGCTTTGTCACAAAAGGGGTCTGACCCTCTCCGGGCACACTGCTTTGCAACGCGTTTTGCACGCCGTCCAAAGGGTCAGCCCCCTTTTGAGACAAAGCCTAGTATTTGACAGGGTGATGTTAACTGGGTGATGCTAACCACCGTTCTCTAAAACCCACTGCACTGCCGTTCGGGATAGTTCGGCAGCATTACGGATATCAAGTTTACGCTTGATATTCTCTCGATGTGTGTCAATGGTGTAAGGACTGAGCAATAAACGCTCAGCAATCTCTCCACTGGCCAGGCCTTCACCGATCAGGCGAAAGATCTGCAATTCTCGATTGGTTAGATTTTCGATCGGTGATTTTGACTTGTCGTGCATTCCTAGCGATTGATTCACCAAACGTCGTGTCATTGCAGGGCTTAGAAATCGTTCCCCTGCCAACACCGTTCGAATTGCCTCCATCAGTTTAGCACTTGACTCTTGTTTGTTCAAAAAACCCATCGCTCCAGCTCGACAAGCACGCTCTGCGTAAAGCGACTCTTGAAAACCGCTGACAACTAACATCTTTATGGCAGAATTGTGCGATCGGATTCGCTTGATCAACTCGAGTCCGCTGCCATCTTTAAGTGAGATGTCGATGAGGACCAAGTCGGGCGAAAGCTGTTTTACTAGCTCATAGGCTGCATCCTCGGAGTCCGCCTCACCGCAAACCTCTAAGTCGGCGTGCAGCCCGATTCGCAGCGATAGTCCATCTCGGACCGATGGATGATCATCGACGATCAGGATCTTCCCGGTTGGGCTGGACTTTGTCATGTCGGTTCGCTCTCTTCCAATTGAATCGCGATGCACTTGACTGAGGTTCCTCCTTCATTGCGTCGTTCGATCTGCAGCGAACCGCCGATGATCCCTGCTCGATACTGCATTGTGCGCATCCCCATTCCATGATCCTTCTTCGCTTCGGCGATGCGGCGGTACTTTTCGTCAATACCTATGCCATTATCAATCACTTCCAACACGATCTCTTTGCCGTTTTGCTGCAAGGACACGACGATCTCGCTGGCTTGGCTATGTCTGAGCGCGTTGTTGACCGCCTCCTGTGCAATCCGATACAAATGCGTAGCTGTCGAGTTATCGGCTACGACAACAGAATGAGGGCATACAAATCGGCATCGAATCGCTGGCGGCATGTCTATCGACGCAACCAGCTCTTCCAAGGAAGACTGCAGCGATCCTACATCAATCTGAACGGGCATGATCCCATGACACAATTCGTGAACATTCCGATTTGCGTCGATGAGTCGTTGATTGATCTTGAAGATGGTGTCGCGAATTCGGCCGAAGGCACTCTCGTCAAACTGCCGGACCGGTCTATTTTCCAGAACTGGGGTGGATGCAGCGTCTAGCATCTCAAGCAGCGCACTTGTTGAGAGTGTTAACCCAGTTAACTCTTGACCAGTTCCGTCATGAAGTTCACGGCCGATGCGGCGTTGTTCTTCCGAAGCAACCTCGAGAAGGTGCCGTTGCATCCTCTTCCTTTCCGAGATGTCTCGGATAACCCCCGTGAAGCAACCAGAATTGTCAATCTGAGTGACTGACAGATCGATGGGAAAGATTGAACCATCCCTACGTACAGCAATCAATTCGCGAGGATTATCGAGAATCCTCTTCTGGCCCGATTCATGGTACCGACTAATGTAGCCATCATGTTCGCTACGGTAAGGTTGCGGCATGAGCAGGCTGACGTTCTTCCCTAGCAATTCGCCTGCTGTGTAGCCAAACATCTGTTCGGCGGCTAGGTTTGCAGTGAGGATCAAGCCGCTGCGATCAATGGTGATGATCGCATCAAAGGCAGAGTCCCAAATGGCCTGGAGATGTTCTTGCTTTTCGTGCAAAACGCGAGTCCGGTCATCGACCGCTTTTTCGAGTTCCTCGTTCTGCCGTTTGAGCCTAGCGGTAGCCATCTTTGCGTCAGTGTCATCAAAGACATAGCCCTTGATGCGAAGCAGCTTCCCCTCAGCGTCAAATGTACCAATGACGGTTTCGATGACATGACGCACTGTTCCATCGCTATGTCGCCCGGCACGCTCATGCCGCTCTAATACTTGGTTCTCGCAGAGTAATTCAACGAAACTGGACCAAGAGAGCGGCGCCAGATATAGATTGGCTAAATTGCTACCCACGGCTTCCTCTCGGCTTGAAAAGCCGAAGATGTCTACGAACGCTTGATTGCAAAGCACAATCGTCCCGTCGGGATCAGCCAGGTAGTCACCAGTCAAATCATCCTCGAAAAGCAACCGAAATCGTTTCTCGCTTTCCCTGAGCAGTATTTCCGCCTGCTTCCGCTGTGTGATATCGGAGAGTAGGGCATCGTAGGCAATCAGCCGGCCATCTTCGTTATAGTAAGGAACGACTGTTTTGTTGAGCCAGCGTAATTGGCCATCTTTGCGCTGGATCCGGAACTCGATCGGCGGCGGATGCCCCCCAGCTAAGACACTCGCAATTTGTCCTTCAACGACTGGCCGATCTTCTTCTACAACCATTTTGATCCACAGCTTGGAGTCTGCGGAGTACTCTTCAGGGCGGAAGCCTGTTGTTACTTCACAGCCTGAGCCATGCAGTTTGTGTAGGATCTCTCCATTCTCAACCCGCACGCAATAGTGATAGTCAGCTACATACTCGCGAAGCCAGCGATAGCGTTGTTCGCTTTCGGTAGCGGCAGAGGTCAATCGAGGGTCGTCCATGGTGTGAATTTGAGTGTGGAGAGGCTTCACGCGGAAGTGCGCAATTGGCGTTTGGTATACCGACGGCTAATTGTAATGGTATAGCTGACCCAAGTAGATGGTGGATTCCACCAGTGCGGTTTGGTAGATGGATGTGATTACATTTTGCCAGCGAATATGCACAATCTCACCCACGCTGGGTGTCGGGTGAAAATCAGCTTACCGCTGAGCATTAGCAGGCTGCTGAAAAAGTAACCCGATGCGTAAGCGAGGGAAGGCTATTCGCCCCGTGCTGACGCTTTTTGATGTTGCGAGTTGCGAGCTTGTTCGCAACCCGAAGCGTAAGTGAGGGAACGAGTTACAGCGTCGACTTGACGATGCAGAAAGGTCCCTCACTAACGCTTTTTGATGTTGCGAGTTTCGCATTTATTCGTACTCGTACTCAATGAAATGGGTACACGCACTCGTACTCGCGGGTTAAG
>JANRMD010000237.1:0-8633 GCA_033761895.1 Pirellulaceae bacterium
GATCGGCCCCTGCCGGCGGTATTGAAAAACAAAATTCTTGAGCTTGAGAGCGGCGAGGACAACGACACGTTTTGCAACTTGTTGCATACGACTGCGGCGGTGGTGATCTCGAATCAGCCTGTCAGTATCGACGTGACGATGGCTATGGCTAAAAAACCAAGCTATTTGCCGCAGTTTCTACAATGGATCGTCACTAGTTCGAGTCCTCCCAAGCTGTTGCCTGAGGCGAGCCAAACGATCCTGGCGGCCGCCATCAGTCAGGAAGAACCGGATGAGGATCGAATCGCTGTCGCACGGATGGATAACTTTGTAAAGCGAATTGTGTCGCGGGCAGCGGGCATAGGCGAAGGGGCGACAGAGTTTTTCAATCAGCAGTTTTTGGCGGATGCTGACAATCGCAGAGCGTTGCTCGATGCGTGCGATTCGGAGCTCAAGCTGCAGAAGATGGCGGCCATGTTGCTAGATCGTGCGGGCAAGACCGACAGCAACGAGAAGTTCATCAATCTGCTCAGCTGCGTTACCGTGCTTGATCAATTGCCTACAAGTCTCGAAGCGCAAGTGTCGCTCAACGCACTGCAATCGGTGATCGATAATCGTTCCATCGGCAACAAGGAGTTGCAGGATATCATCGGTGATCTGCAAAAGAACATTGGTACCGCGTTGCAAGCACTCGCGTCCCCTTTATCAGTAGCCGCTGAAAAGAGCGAGCGATTGGTGACCTTGTACTTGACCTTGAACGAGGTCGGTCAAACGTTGTTTCATTCCGGAAAAGTGGATAACTTCAGCGTTGTCCGCGCAAAGTATTCGAGGCTGTCGAATTTAGACTAGTGGATTTATCACAGCTAAGTTTTAGGGTGGCACGTCCCGAGGCTTTGCGAAGGGCGTGGTGAATTACGCTTGAGCCACGCCCTTCGCAAAGCCTCAGGACGTGCCACCCATATACGAACAGCCCTAAAGTTAAGCTGTGACAATCTCCTAGAGCTTTAGCATAATGCACTGGCTGTTGTTGGGGCCGGTGGTTTTGCGGAGGACAAGCATGCCGTTTGACCAAGCTGGTAGTGCGCGATACTTGCCCGCAGGAAGCTGCGTTTGGGCCAGTGGCTTGTAGGTCTCCGACGTGGCATCGACTAACTGTAAGGAGCCATCGACGGAGACGACAAGCACTTGGTTACCGATGGCGATTAAGTGCGAAGTGCTGAAACCGTCTTCTTCCCAGATGGTTTTCTGAGTCTGCGGATCAAAGGCACGCAGGGTGGAAGCACCTGCGTCTTCGCGTCCGTCGATGCCGATGATGCGGTTGTTGAGGAATACAGGTGTGTTGTACTGGCTGCTGAGTAATCTACTGCTGCGATAGGATTCAGTGAGCTTGCCATTGGCGGTGCTTAGCAACGTGGAACCGATACCGTAGCTGGCGGTGAGTAGGTACTGGTTTTCGGCGACTTCTACAGGAGTAGCGGCGTTGACGGTTGGTCCACGACTGCCAAAGTTGACTTCGGATAGGACGCTGCCGTCGGCTGAATCGAGCAGGACGGTTTTCAGGCGGGTGATGACCAGTGCAAGCGGTTTGCCGGATTTGCCAAGTTGCTTGAGTTCAATCGGCGCGGCGTAGCTGGCGTCGTGTCCGGTGGCAACCCAGCGGTTTTTGCCGGTTGCGATGTCGATGCCAACAATGCCCGCTTGGGGGCCACCGACGCCGACGATAACGAGATCGCCGATGACAAGCGGTGATGTGCCTGCCCCGAAGTAGCCATCTTCGGCGTTGTACTCTTTGCGAATGGCTCGCGACCAAAGCAGTTTGCCATCGGTTGTTTGGACGCAGGCTAGATCCCCTGCTGCGCCGTAGCAGACGGCTTTATCGCCAGCGATAGTTGGCACACAGCGCGGTCCGTTGTCGGGGTCGATCGAACTGCGGTAGGTTGCCTTCCAGCCCGTGCGCCAGCGTTGTTTGCCGGTGCCGACGTCTAGGGACTCAAGAAATTCTTCACTGCCGATGCGGTGCAGGATGTAAACCGAATCTTGGACGATGGCTGGTCCGCCGTAGCCGTTACCAATAGTCTGGGACCATACTGGGGTGAGGCTTGCGGGCCAATCGGTTTTGAGAGGTTCGGTCTCAGCAGCCTTTCCGTCGCGGTTTGGGCCAAGGATTTGCGGCCAATCGCAGTGTCCGGTGGAACTGGCTGCAAATGTGGCGAGTAGCATCGCAATTGTACCTGCAACACGGGTGGCGAGCCGTTTGGCACTGGCGAGAGCGTGTCGGGATGGTACGCTGTGTGCAGATTGGGCGTTAGGCATAGTGGAGATCTCGGGTGGCGAAGCTGTTTAGGCTGTTTGGAAAAAAACGCGGCGGGCGCATGAGCGGCTGGTGGGTCGTGGGAAGCGTCAGCGAAGCTGTATTTTACGGCCTGCTTTTCCTTTTGGGCATTGTATCGTTGACGACGGTGGTGTCGTGGCGAGTTTTCTGGCCTGCGTCGAGTATTTTGGAGATCGGCTTCGGTTTTTGGCTGATGGTGATCGCGTCGAGCAGTTTCGTGCTGATCGGTTTGACCGCGTTTTTGCTGCAAGTTTCGCACGTGATGGCTTCCCCGGAGCTGCGCTCGGCGTTGGTGGACAAGGCCAAACGCGAGCATCGCCGGCGATCCAAAGGTGAAACTTCGTCGACGGCGACAAGTTTGCCGGATGCGACGATTTTGAAAGACAGCCCCGGAGTGCGGCTGGCCTACCGCTTGGCGGCAAATCAGGGCGATACCGCAACATTAGCCGTTAGTGCAGCATTTGGGGTGGCTTGGAACGCCATGTTGTCCGTGCTGATCGTGATCTGTGTCGAAAGTCACTTGGTAGGCAACCATCAGTACTTCCTGACTGTCCTGTTGATCCCGTTCGCCGCGGTCAGCTATTTCGCGACCCGATGGTTCTTCCGTTTGTTTCGACGTCATATTGGCGTTGGACCGACCACGCTAGAAATCAGTGATTTGCCGCTATTGCCTGGCAATAAGTACGAGTTATATCTATGTCAGTACGGGCGCGTTACATTCAAACACTTAAAGGTGTCCCTAGCTTGCTTCGAAGAGACGACCTACCAGCAGGGGACGGATGTGCGGACCGAGCGGCATGAGATGTCGCGCAATGTGGTACTTGGTCCGGAACAATTTGTCATTGAGCCGGAAAAGCCGTTAGAATTGGATTGCCAATTCACCCTTCCACTTGATACCATGCATTCTTTCCAAAGCCCGCATAATGCGATCGTGTGGAAAGTGATTGTTGAAGGAGAAGCTCCCCGGTGGCGAACGTTTTGCAGAAGTTTTCCAATCGTCGTACATCCACGACCCGTCCCGCAGCGCGACGCAGTGAACCTTGCATAGGTTTGCGTTTGCTATCGCTCCAGCCGGGTATGGAGCCTGGTGAGACATTGGAATTCGAGTACGCATTGAATCGCGTTGAGCCCCAATTGGTCGATCACGTTGAAGTGTCGGTGATGTGGTACACGGAGGGCAAGGGCAGCGAGGACATTGGCATCCACATGTTCCAACGCGTCGGACGCGAGGCTTTGACAGCAATCGCACTTGACCAGCCCCGCCGACTTTCGTGTCAGTTGCCTGCGTCGCCATTGAGCTTTGAAGGACGATTGCTAAAAATTCGTTGGTGTGTGAGATTGCGATTGTTCTTGAACGACGGACGCGAGCTGACCACGGACAAGCAGTTCTACTTAGGTCATTTGACTCGGGATCTGTAATTCAGATCTTGCAGCGGTATGCTGGCTGATTGGTACGCTGGCTGATTATTGGGTAGCGGAAGCCGTCAAGGCTTTCGGGGGCGACGGCAATACTCCCGAAAAGCTTGACGCATTCCGCTACGAGATAACCCGAAATGCTTGACGCATTCCGCTACCGAAAATATCGAATGTTAGCTGGTAGCCGCCGCTGCCAAGCGGTGGTTAGTCACCCCGCAGCGTGTCCACCGTCTGGCGACGGTGGCTACTAGAAGCGCCGTCGGCTCACACTGGCCGTGGCGCAATAATCGACAAACGCTTTAGGGCTTCCGATACCTAATCGCCAACAAGCTAAGCAGCTTGTGCTGCTGTGACACTCTGAAAGCCGAAGAAGATTAGCGATCCACTTTCTAATCCCTTTGCTACGCGTTTCGTCGCTCCAGGTCGCCTTGAGTGGGTTGGCCCCAGCGGTTACTTGGAAGAGCTAGCCGTGCGCTGGGAGGCGCTCCATGCTCGGGCGGCTATTGTGGGCGTGCATGGGGCAGGCAAATCAACCTTGCTGGAGCACTTCGTGCCTTGTATCGCTGAAGTTGTCTTTAGGCGAGACTCGCAAGGGCAGCTTGTTCAGCAGGAAGCTCAACGCGTTGACAAGCCAAGTCTACAGGCTGTCTGGTTGCAGCTTCGAAAGTCCGCACCTTTGTCCATGGTCATTCCCTGGCAAGACTTGCATCCTGGGCGGTTGTTGATCATCGATGGCTACGAACAGCTCGTGTACTGGCGTCGCGCTGCTTTGATTGCGCGAACCAAACTGCGTGGCGTGAAGCTGTTGTTAACAAGCCACCGACGTACCATTCTACCGACACTTTGTGAACTATCGGTATCCGCTGCTACAGCTCGACAAATTGTGTCGCAGTTGACTCTTGGTCGCGGTGATATTCAAACGCTGAGTGACGAAGAGCTACAAGAGCGGCTGCGAACTCATGACGGTAACATGCGTGAAGTTCTGATGAGTTTTTACGATCAAGTCGAAGAGAATCGAAGGCGTAGTAACGCTGCGTCCGCTCGCTAATCACGTTGGATGTGCTGTGTTAAACGGATCTTCGGCGCATAGTGATGGAAACGTGCAGGGTAACGAGCTCCTATAGCAATCGGCTACCATGGATGCCTGCTAAACCCTGCATTACTTTGTTTAAACTTGAATGGGGCGACTTGCGAATTTGTGGAGTTGAGGTCACAGTAGAGCATCGAAATCCCAACCATTCCTGAGTGAATTATGGCCCCCAGACTTGCAGTTGTCGTTTCTCAAGCTCCGATGCGAGACGCTCGCGTCGCCGATATCGAAGAATCCATTGTCGCTGAGCTGATCATGGTGGGTGGATTGGATGCTACTTTGGTAGGGCCGCTCGAGCGAATTCTTCCGGACAGTACCGATTTGCTGTGCCTGAGTGGGTTCACACAGGACATCGCTCTACTATCGTGGATGCCAACGGATGAGGCCGCGCGGCTCTGGGCTGGACTGGAGTTGAGCGGTACGGTGGTTCCGATGTCGTTGGATGGTTCAGCTGCGGTACCGGTTTCCCATATTGCTGGGCGACGTATCTTTTACATTCAGCTCACGGCACAATCTATACCGACCCAAGTCTGCAAGCAACTGAAGGCCAGGCTGGAACTCTTGCGAGTACAGCCAGTGAGTTTGCAACTGAAGATGCCATCCCCGATGAAGAGTCCACCAGCGGCTATACCAACCCCAGGACCACAACCGCTGCAGCAAGTGACCGCTATGCCAGTGCTTCCAACACCCGCTCCAGCAGCGGCCAAGAAGATTGCGAAAGATGGCGAAGCATCCGATTCGCAGTGGAAAAACTTGGATCAGTTGGTAGATGAACTCGATTTGCTCGATCTATGAATGGAACTCATGCGATGAAAGACAGCGAGTTTGCAAAATCGGAATTAGGATTTGGGGGTAGGCACCCCAATGACTCACAGTACCAGTGGTTGGCTCACGAACTGCACGATGGATTGCTGCAGTGGGTTGTCGGAGCCAGGATGCAAGTCGAATCAGCGCTCACGAAGCTTGATAAGGATTCTCCTGCGGCTCGCAATCTCGATCAAGCGATTGCACACATGCTGAATGCACTCGCCGAAGGACGTTCGTTGATCGGTTTCTTTGAAAACCAAGAGGTCGGCGAGTGCGATGCCATCAAGGAGATCAACAATTTCGTTGAATCGGTTCAGTCATTAGTGCACGACCGAGGGCAGTCGCTGCGAATCGAACTGCCCCATCCGACGTGGCCTGATTTGCCCAAGCAACACGCCTGGTCCTTACTGAGATTTGTGCAGCAGGCTGTGCAGAACGCAATTCAACACGCTGGTCCAACGCAGATTGAAGTCCGTTTGGGCTGGAGTGCCGCAGGCGATGGTGCGTGCTTGGTGGCGAGTGTTGAAGACCAAGGAGTTGGGTTCGATCCTACACTACAAGCTCCTGAAGGTCATTACGGTCTACAAAGCCTGCAGCAGCGGTCTCACATGTGCGGCGGTCGATTTGAGTTGGAGGCTGCACCGGGCCACGGTTGTCGCGTCACGTTGTATGTGCCGGTCTAAGCACCCTGCCCTGTTTAGCGGATGGGCGATCTCGTCGGCAAGATTCGGGCGAGCAATCGCTGCATAAACGCTGGTTCAATAAAGGCGAGGTTGGCGATGATCATGCTAGTCCCGAACGTCACCATACCCAGCACTAAAGCGATCCCTCCGTGGACAAAGAACGCGGCTGCGAGAGCGAGTGGACGCGTGATACGTGGCCACACCAGGGCACAGTAAAAGGTCTCCCAATAAATCGTGAATGCGGTCAGGGAGGCTATGATAAACGGATAGCGTCCAAGCCAAGTCATGTCCATGGATTGGTATTCGTAATTCACCAATGTGTACCACATAGCGGAGCCTTCAAACCACATATCCCCGCGCATCTTGCTGAGGCCACCGAAGATGTAGATGACGCACAGGTGCAATTGAATTAAGCGAGTGGCGATGTTGTTCCACGGATTGGGTTGGCTAGTGCCTCCTGCCCACCATTTTTCGGGCCTCAGAGCGTCGACACTGAGAACGCTACCGCAAGGAGCGAGCATCAAATACATGCAGAGCATGACGACCACTTGATCGAGTCCAAACAAGGCTCCAGTCATGCGATGACAGGTCATCAGCGTGAACAACCATGCGAGCGGTGTGGCAATCCGAGTCGCGAAGCCGACCATCATGGCAGCGCTGAAGATGATTGCCAAACACTCATGCAAGCCGAGTAGAACTGGCGATTCGACGTACCACAACCAACTCCATGCCCAGTTTCCGATGTGCAGTCTTTGAATTGTCGCATTGTCAATCCAGGCATTGCTACCCATAAAGTCGGTCGCAAAAATCGCCCAAATGACATGCACGTAAACCAGCATGGCACCACAGGCAATTCGAATAACGGCGAGCGTATGCGGTGCTCGAGCCGCGAACCAGAACTGATCCCATGACTGCGCGATGTCACTCAGCCAATTGCGAACGAGGCCCGATGAGCTTGGCTTCATGGCTGCACCTGCTCGGCGGGCTCGGGTGGAGAGTTTAAGATCGGCTTGCTATCCGTCGCGCCAGGCAGTGGTTCTGGAATCGGTGCTGGCGGCGCGACGATGGATGAATCGGGAAGCACAACGTAGAGCCGTTCGTCATTTAACGGCAGCTTGTCACCAAACACCTCAACATCGCTTGGCAGACGATGTTCAATCCGAAAGATCTCAGCTGAGTCGACACTGTAGCGATGTTTTAAATGTTTGATCATGGAGTCGCGAACCATTTCAAATCGTGCACGGTCGGATCGCCAAGCGTTCAATAAGTCCTTATTGGGAGTGTTGGCGATATCCTGTTCCGTGATCGGTTCAACGTGCAACGAATGCAGAAACTCGGCGAGCATAAAGTGCCGATGGTAAAGCAATCTAGGCCATTGAGCGCGGCGATCTGGCAATCTCAATCGACTCTGTTCCCCGCTGGCAGACTTCAAACTGCACTCCAACAGGTGACTTGGCGCCGGATTGGGAGCGAAGAAGAAATAACCGTGGTCCAGGTAAGCAAGCTCGATGTAAGGTGCCATGGACTGTCGGATAGGTAGCGCCGCTGGTGACGGGCCATTGGCACCGCGAGTGAATAAGGCGAACGGTTCAGCCACGACAGCTAGTAGATGCAGCACGAGCAGGAGACTGAGAGGCAGCTTCCATTTCGCATGTAAAGCAATGCTTTTGGGAGCATCGACAGGTTCAGTGACTCGTTTGGCCATAGTATTCTAAGCAAAAGTACTTCCAAAGTGAGGTGCCTCTGGATGTGAAACGGGTGAAGCAACATCATACAACCGAGCTCTGTAATTGTGTTGAGCGAGCCCTGAATACCGTTCACAGTCTGAACCGGTTGTGGCTGTCTGGCTTGCACCACTTTTGGGAGCCAAGCACCCATTTTGGGTGCCGAAAAACGGTCTTTTCCGAAAGTCAAATCTATTTTGAAAATTTCCGCCGCGTACGCAACCCGAAGCGTTAGCGAGGAACCGAGTTACAGCGTCGACGATCGCGAAACCCGCAGGGGGTGACAACGCGACGTAGCGATTTAGGCGTGATGCCATCGTGATCGTGAATAAGCTGGTAAAAGATTGGCGGCAAAAGATAAGAGAACCAGAATGCGACGCTTCGTTGCGTCATGATCTTGTGTAAGGACATGAGGGCGCGTCTTAAATCTTTCACCCCAAGATCTTTTACCAGCCACTGTGATGGGTTGGATACGTGGCTGGCACCTTACGCGGCATGGGTGGATGGACGTAGGGAGGCATTGCACCGCGGAGCGGTCTTCAGACAATAGCCGGTGGTAAGCGGAGCGCCACCACCGGAATGTTCGCGGCGCAGGTGTTTGA
>JANRMD010000238.1:0-14765 GCA_033761895.1 Pirellulaceae bacterium
CGCGGTGTGACACCAATAATGAGTCCGACGTTTTCTAGTTGGACGTTGTTCTGGGCGCCGTTTTGATTGATGATGGAACTGACAATCCGTGGCACTCGCTGTCCAACTTGGATGAATGCTTGTTGATTGTCCAGCGTTAGAACTTGTGGGCGGCTAAGGACTTCCAACCGTCGAGAGTCTTGCAGGGCTCGCAGGAGGAAGCTGACATTTTCGCTGCTGGCGGATAGCACTAAGCCACCAAAACCAAGATCTTCGTTCGTGCGTCCGACCGAGAAGTTAGAGATCCCTTGCCCGCCAACTTGCCCGGAAGAACTGAGGGCTCTGGATGAGCCGCTATTGCCTAGAGGATCAGCGGAATTGAAGTTAAATCCTGGGGTGTTGGATGCAGCTATAATTTCTTGGGTTGTCGAAGTCACTACCCCGGCAGGTGTTGAGGTCGCGACCGTATTGGTCCTGGTCAACAAGCTGCCGAGCAGACTGCGGTCGAAAAGCACGGAGTTCTGCAAACCGATTTCGGTACCGAATTCGTCGGTATCGCCGAGCGTGATTTCGGCAATCATGACTTGAATCATCACTTGAGGCGGTTGTTGATCCAGTTCTTCGATCAGGCGGCTGATTTCATCGTAGTAGCGCGGGGTTGCGCTGAGGATCAATTTGTTTTGAACCGGCTCGGGAACAACCACCACTTCTTTCTCAAGCTGCTCGAATGGATTGATCGCCCCTGGCGATGCGTTCTCAACCACACGCTTGCTTCGCAAGAACTCGTTGATCGCTAACGCCACATCGACCGCGGGTGAGTTCTTCAGCTGATACACGGTGCTTTTCCGCTGCATCGTATCGCTCTCATCCAGCCGAACGATCAGAGCCTCAACGATCTTCAAGTCGCCATCTGAGCCGACAACCATGATGTTGTTGCCACGCGTGTCGACAGTAAATCGCAACGGTAACAGAGCCGATTCGTCGGGTGCGCTTGAGAGTTGAGAGCTACCGGGAGTCCCGGGAGCTTGAGTGGGTAGCAGGGCTCGCAGGGTTTCTACCAGAGCGCCAGCGTCACCGTTCTTCACGGGGAAAATCTTGATCTTGGCAACTTGCCCAGGCGTATCGAGTTGTTCGATGAGTTTCTCAATGAGTGGCAGATTCTCAGGCGAACTCTTGGCAATGATTGTGTTGTTGCGCTCGTTCACGGTGATTTGACTGGTTCCAAGGATGCCGCTGGTCACGATCGGGCGGCCATCTTGGTCGAGCAACTGAACGCTAGAGCTTCTGCCGGTCGTGGGAACGGTTAAGGCCTTAGTTAAGGCTTCGGCCACGTCAGCGGCCAAACCGTTACGAATTTGAAATACGCGAGCCTGCTGCATCGAAGCCCCATGCGGGACATCGAGTTTGCCAATCAGCAGGTCAATCTCTTGAATGTCTCGCGGAGCGGCGTTTACAACAATCGCATTCGTACGATCATCCACCATGGATTGAATGACCGGGCCAAGTCCTTCGCGATTGGTAAAGAAACCCTTGAGTTGAGTTTGCAGTTCGCTGGCATCGGCATGTTGCAGTTGAAACACAGCGAACTGAGAATTCGGTTCGACGGGTTGGTCAAGCTTGGCGACGAGTTCCCGCGCGGCTTTGATCGCTTCCCCCCAGCCAATAACCAACAGGGCGTTGGGCTTGATGATCGCTTTTACGGTCACTTTTCCCTGGCGTGTACCAACAAGTTTTTCTTGGGTGTCGATGATTAGTTTTGCAACCGAATCCGAATTGATGTGCGTTAAGGAGATCACTTCGATTTCGGGTTGAATCAGTCGACTGGCTTCATCGAGTTGCTTGATGATTTCAGCTAGATCATTCAATTGTTGATCGCGTCCGCGCAGAATGATGGCATCGATCTCAGGTAACATCTCAACTTGAACCCCTTCAAATTGCTGCAGCGGTAGGCTGGGCGTTTGAGCGGGCTTGGTTGGGTCGGCCGGTGGAGTCGTAGGCTTGGTCGGCTCCTCTTGTAGAGCCGAAGCAAACTGTGTTCGGCGCAGGCCTAGGAAACTTGGAACGTTAAATTTGCTGTTCGTCGATGGTGCGGCCACCAGTGGCGGCATAAACGCAGACTTGGTCAGTGATAGCTGGCCGTTATCATTAAGCGGCAGAATTCGAACAAGTTTGTCGTTCGTGGGCAGCGCAAGCGCGGAAAGGATGTTGGCGATATCGTTGGCCAGACCTGGAGGACCTTGAATCACCAGACGCTGCTGGGCTGGCACGAAATCGACAACCACCAGACCCGTATTCAATCGCAATTCAATGCGATTAGGTCTGGTTGCGTCGGCAGCAACTCTTCCTTGAAACAACTGCATCAGCGTTGCTTGTAGCGGGCCCATCTGCGACGCAGACACGCTGACGTCGCGACGTACGGTCTCAGGCAGAGCCGGATTTTGGGCTTGCGCAGGTATACAGATCAACTGAACGATCATGTATAGGCAAGCAATAACATTCGATCGGTGGTTTAGCATCCATGCTCCCATGTGGTCTCTTTTCCTCCAACCAACCCAGTTGGTTAAGGACATGAATCGCTTTTGAGTTGATGAGCGTATTGGTAGGTGGGACTGCGAGGCTCTTAAGCGGACAGTAGGAAAACGAATTCCTAGGGTCAAGGTTATTCTTCGTCAATCAGATCAAACGGGGCAGTGCGGTCGGAATTTGGACACTACTCGCTGATCGCCACCGAGTTTACTCGGTGGAATCACGACTTTTCAGCTAAATTACCGCACTAAAGCACTCTCCCTCCCCCGCCCGTTCGGTATGCAAGCAGAGCTTGCAAACCGAACGGGCGGGGGAGGGAGGTTTCGGTCAATTTTGCATTTAGCTAATCAGTCATCGCTCCACCTAGCAAGCTAGGATGGTGGCGATCGGCGAGAAGTGTCCGAATTTGTGTGCCGTTTACGCCCATCAAGTTTTCTGACGTTCCGAATCAACCGCGCTGGGTTGCCAGTTGTTGGGTTGCCAGTTGTTGGGTTGTCAGTTGTTGGGTTGTCAGTTGTTGGGTTGTCAGTTGTTGGGTTGTCAGTTCTTGGGTTGTCAGTTGTTAGGTTGCCAGTATGCATGCATTGCAGCGAAGCCAGCGGCCATATTGGTCAGGGCATGCTCCTTGCGATCCGAAAGTCGCATCAGGTACAGATTGCGAACTCCATTTCTTTTGGATCCGTAAGCTACCCAATTTCCATCCGGTGATGGCTTGGGGTGGTAATGGAGTGTTCCCTCGGATGATGTCGTAAGCCGAGCTGGTTGCCCACCGAGTTCGACCTGGAACAATTCGACGTTGTTTCCAACTTGGGCTGTGAAAAACACGGATTTGCTATCCATCGACCAGACCGGTACATCACTACTACCGTGGTGAAAGTCAGGTACATCAAGAAACTCGGTCACACCGCGGTAACCTCCGCGGTCGGCCAGTTTCGTCAGGCCTGTGCCGTCAGCCCGAACCACATGCGGATGACAATCGTAGTGTTCGCCCGAGACAAACAACAACCACTTTCCATCAGGTGACCAAGTTGGAGCAAAGTCGAACGTATGTCCTGTTCTGATATGCAAGCGACTCGATCCATCCGCATTAGCCAAGTAGATTTGGTAGTTCTCGTGATAGGAGATCCGCGACCCATCCGGAGAGCTGCTGAATCCATATGCAAAGCCATTGGAGTTTTTGGTTAGGTCCGTTTTGTTGCGTCCATCGCGATCCATGCGAAAGGGATTGGAGTTGCCGTCGATTAAGGCAGTGAAGCCGAGCTTGGATGGATCATTCTGCCAAAAGAACATGCCTGCGTTATAGAAACTGACTCGATCAATGCCGGTAACGTTTTCGGCTTTGCCAGACGCAATGTCAACAAGATAGGAATCATAGAGCCAACCTTCAGCAGTGAAGCGAAATGTTTGGTGTTCTTCTTCCCACTTCGCATTCTCGTCGCTTTCCCAACCACGTCCAATCACTGCTGTATGGCCGTCCGGTGACCAACCGGCAAACTGTGTCCATGAACCAGGTTGATCAGCTAGCTCGGCCGCAATTGGTTTTCGCTGCGACGCATCTGCCTTGACGATCATGGCTCGGTTTGTGCTGCAGTTCGCGTGTCGTCCGCCGGGCAAGTTCGTGCGATGCTCGTTGTAACCAATCCATAAATCGGGAGGGGTGATTTCTTGAGAAATCGCCACACTGACTTGAAACTGCAAAGCGACAAGCAGGACACACAATCGGCTGTTTTTCATCTGTGGTTCCTCACTCTGGTGCTTCAATACAATTTGATTTTGGGTTTGAGTGTCGCACAGTTGTCTCAAGTGTTGCAGCAACGATTGGGACAATCGTGCGACAAAAAAACATGAACCCCGAAGTGCCTCCGAATACTGCTTTTGGGTATCGGAAAACAATAAAATGCAAAAGTCAAGTGAATTCGAGGAACGATAGGCCTTAAGAGAGCATGTCCGTGAGTACGCGACCGTGAACATCCGTCAAGCGACGGTCGATCCCATTGTTGCGATACGTTAGTCGGGTGTGATCGATTCCCAGTTGATGCAGAATGGTCGCATGGATGTCGTAGTTCTGTGTGGGTTGGCTACGATCGAGCGGTTTGTAGCCCCAGACGTCACTTTCACCATAAGTGCCGCCTTGGATGCCTCCACCACACAACCAATTCGTGAAGACGAATGGATTGTGGTCGCGTCCCTTGCCACCCTGCGACGAAGGCATGCGACCAAATTCCGTTGTCCATAAGATGATCGTATCGTCCAGCATTCCGCGTTGTTGAAGGTCTTGAATAAAAGCGGCACATCCACGCGCCATGCCTAGCGCGAGTGGTCCGTGATCGCGTTCGACGTCTTCGTGGGAGTCCCAATTGCGGCGTGGGAAGCCGTTGTCATTGCCGCTCCAGACTTGCACAAAACGAACCCCACGTTCCAGCAATCGCCTCGCGGCCAGGCACTTTTGCCCGAAGTAATAAGTCTCTTCGTCGGCGTTGATCTCTTTGGGCCAAGCTTGTGGACCGCGTTCAAGACCATAAAGTTTCATAGCGTGTTCGGGCTCAGTCGAAAAGTCGAGAGCTTCGGGGGCGGCCAATTGCATCTTGGCGGCAAGTTCATAGCTGCGAATGCGACCTTCCAATCGCGGGTCACCCAGTCGTTCTGCTGCATGTTCGCGGTTCAAGCGACTCATCAGTGCCTGAGCTGCCTGTTCGCCGCTGCGTGTGATGTAGGATCCGTTGCGATGAGGAAACAGATCGGCGATCGGGTCAGGTCGACCAGGATAGATGATGGTGCCAGCATGTTGCGCTGGCAGAAATGCGGCGTCCCAGTTCTTGACGCCGTTGGATCCGAAACCGCGATGATCGGGTAGCACCACAAAGCTTGGTAGATTCTCATTGATGGATCCAAGTCCGTAGCTAACCCAACATCCCGCACCGGGAAATCCAGGCAGCAGAAAACCCGTCGACTGTTGCAGCGTAGCGGCACTGTGGACACCTGACTTGCTGACCATGTTGTGCACGAATGCGATTTCATCGACCACCGAGCCTAAAGGCGCGACGATGTCACTGAGCATCTTGCCGGACTGGCCATAGGGTTTGAAATCCCAAACAGGTTTGAGCCACGGACCGAGTCCGTTTTGGAACGCTTCCACAGGCTCACCGAAGTTGCTGGCTTCACCGTGGCGCTTTACGAGTTCAGGTTTATAGTCGAAGAGATCGATGTGGCTGGCCGCGCCGGACATGAAGAACTGCACAACGCGTCTGGCTTTGGCGGGATGATGCAAGCCGCTAGTGTGGCCTTTGGGCAATTCGTCGTTAGCGGACAGTTCGCCTTCGCTGGCTAGTAGCGATGCCAGCGCGATTCCACCGAGGCCGCCACCAGATTCAAACAAAAAAGATCTTCGCGATTGCATGGTTGGCAACTCAATCCACAAAAGTAAAGGCGTTCAGATTCAGCAGCACACGGCAGAGATAAGGCAAGCCATTGGTCTTGGCGAATTCGATTAGCTCTTTGTGATCGGCGTCTGAAGGTGAGTTCCCAAGGGCGAGCCAGTACGCCCGCGCGACTTGGCTTTCGATATCCGGGGCCTCACGGGCAACTCGTTCAGCGAAGTGTTTCGATTGACTGAGCATGAAGCCATTGTTGAGCAGCGCTAAAGCTTGGATGGCCGAGAGACTTTCGTTGCGTTTATCGACCCGCATTGATGGGTCCGCACAATCGAGTGACGTCATCCAGGGTTGTGTTTGCGAGCGGACGATAAAGCGATAGATTGATCGACGCCAAGTCTTTTGGTCTTCAGGGTCGGCTAAACCATATTCATAATGCGGTGAATGTTCGGGATGTTCAACCACAAAGTCCTGCCATCCGGGGCCGCCCATCGTCTCGTCGAGTTTTCCGCTGACGGCCAGCACGGAATCGCGTATCGCTTCTGCTTCCAGTCGCCTACGATTTTGCCGCCAAAGCAGAGTATTATTCGAATCGAGTTTCTCACCCTCAGCATGGCTCGCCGAAGATTGACGATAGGTCGCACTCTTTACGATCAACCGATGAAGATTCTTGAGCGAGCCACCGCTGTCTCGAAAATCGGCCGCTAGCCAATCGAGCAACTCCGGATGGGAAGGCAAGCCACCGTTGTGTCCGAGATCATTAGGCGTATCAACAAATCCTCGACCAAAGTGATATTGCCACACCCGATTAACGATACTCCGCCAAGTCAGCGGGTTAGCTGGATCGGTGATCCAGTGCGCGAGGGCCACTCGTCGCTGGCTTTCGCTGGCATCCGGGGGAAGTTCAAATCTTGCAGGACGAAAGTTAAGTGACGATAAAGCACCGGGCCGCATCTCCGCGCCGGGCTGAGTAACCTGCCCGCGCGCCAGCAAGAAGATTGGACGAGGTTGGCCATTGTTATTGCCTGTTCCAACGAAGTTTCCAGAACCCTTATGGATGCTGCCCGCATAAACGACGTTGGGCTTGGGTAGCTTTGAAAGCGATTCTGTAATGTCCGCGAGTTGCGCGATCAATTCGCGTCTCTTCAGTTTAGTTGTTTCGTCGGCTTGCGCTTCGAGCAATCGTTCGCGCGCTTGAACAAGTTGTTCTTTGTCCTCAGCCGTCACCATTGAGGGAGCGATGCCATCGGTCAAGTTTGTTCTGCGCCAACGCGGAGCGGCTTCGATAGAATCCAGCGAGGTAACCGGCTTTCCAATCGCAACGTTCTTGTCGGCTGAGTCGAAGACTTGAAGCTCAGCGAGGGCAAAGATAAAGTCGTTGAGACGCGGCGCGAGTTTGGTGGCGGTTACTCGCACATAGCGGCCCGAGATTGTCGTGCTGTTCCCACCCGTGGTTGTTCCATCGGCCATTCCGCTGGCCGTGAATGGCTTGAGCCCCGGGTTGTTGAAGTCTGCATCGGGCCTTTGATCTAACTGGTTGGTGAATACCGCGACGTTGGTTTTGAATTCAGGATCTTCGCAGGCTTCGATTTTGAAACGCACTGGAAATCCAAAGCCGGCACCGATGGAATTGAAATCGTCATAACAGGGCAACAGCGTCACACGCCGTAGATCGGTGCGCTCACCCAGATCGACTTGCACCCACTTAGTTTGATCTTGGGTAGCCGAGATCTCGCTGTGGTAACCGAATTCAGCAGCCTGATTGGCGTCTTTCGAATTGGCCTTCGAGGCTTGTTCGATACGTGCTGTCAGCGTAGCGTAGGCTTCACCAGCAGCTTGTTTGAGCGGTGTTTCGATTTGCTGCAGCGATGCGTTCGCAGCAACTCGCTGCTGTTCCAGTTCCGTAAATCGACGTTGAGTTGCATTGTCGGCGTAGTACTTTACGTCGGTGCGATCCACGGCTGCGAATACGGCTTGGAGACTGTAGTAATCGTCTTGAGTGATCGGATCAAATTTATGTTGATGGCACTGAGCGCAGTGCACCGTGACACTACAGAAGGTGCCGATCGCATTGGAAACCATATCGTCTCGATCGAGGTGTCGGGCGATCTTGCCATCGGTCTTGGATTCTGGCACTTCCACATGACCGATAAAGTCCCAAGGGCCGGCTGAGATGAAACCCAAGGCCTCAATACCATCGCGAGTGTTGGCATAGATGGCATCGCCAGCAATTTGTTCTTCGATGAACTGTCGGTAGGGTTTGTCTTCATTCAATGCTCGAATGACGTAGTCACGATACGGCCAAGCATTGGGGCGAGGCTGATCTTTGTCATAGCCATGCGTATCGCCATAGTGAACAATATCGAGCCAGTGGCGCGCCCAACGTTCACCGTAGTGTGAAGATGACAGCAGTTGCTCGACCAGTCGATCGAGCGCGCCTTCGGGATCAGAACGACTCGCCAGCTCAAACGCATCGAGTGCTTCAGGAGTCGGCGGCAAGCCAATCAAATCAAAGTACAAGCGTCGCGCCAGCGTCCTTGAGTCAGCCGGAGGAGACATCGTCAGCTGGTTTTCAGCCAGTTTGGCTTTCACAAAGTAGTCGATTGCGTCCGAACCTGTTTGAGGAACAACCGCCTTACCAATTGGTTTGAAGCTCCACCAGTCGAGAGGATCATCGACTTGCGCACTTGCCGAATCTGGCCACGCCGCTCCGCGATCAATCCACAACCGCAGCACTTCAACTTCTTCCGCCGTCAGTCGCTGAACGTTGCTATCCTTGGGTGGCATGACCACATCGGAGGCTGCATTGGAGACATAATCAATCAATGAACTCTTCGAACTGTTGCCAGCTACGATTGGCGACTCACCCAGATCGCCACCGGCCAAGGCAATCGAGCGGACGTCCAACCTGTAGCTGCTCTTTTGAACTTTCGCACCATGGCAGGATGTGCATTTAGCCGCAAAAATCGGCTGAACTTTGTCTTGGAAGAACTGTTCATGCAGCGTTTTTTCGTCGGCCGTGACCTTTCCACTAAAGCAGGCTAGGGCAACAGCGATCAGCGTAAATGATCGAAGACTGAACATGGGATGAGCTTTTGAGAGGGGCTCGGATGGCGGGAATGCGGACGAAGTGGAATAGTCTCGCACCTTTAAGTATAGCTCATCCAAATCGCGTTGTAAGTTCTATGCCGTAGGTACACCGCGGCACTGCGTGCGGGCGAGGACGCCCAATGTCACTCGCCTTCGAAGCAACTGGTTCCAAAGTAGGTCCTGCTGACAACCTTCTCTCGACAATCCAGTCCGCTGGTCCGGTTTTCCGGAGCGCGGACGTCCTCGTACGCCAAACCCTCCGTTGATGCAAACACAAACCGTTTCGGGTTTGGGCTTAAAAGGCGTGCAAGATCTGTTCGCAATCTCGGACCGTTGATGTCGCACGTCGAGAAGCACCACGAGAAGCAATCTTCCATACGGCTGTTGTTGAGTTAGTTCGCGGGTTCAGCGGGCGAGGACGCCCGCGATCCGTTGGGACTACCTTCTTGAATTACCGACGTTAGAAGCTGCGCGCGTGTTTGGCTTGAAAGGCGTGGAAGAAAGTCAGGCTGATGTTTGCTGCGGAGTGAAAGGCAGTGTTGGGCTTAGTTTGTCATAACCATGTAGACGCCCACAACAACGCATAGAACGCCCAGTAGACGTGGGCCGGTGATCGCGTGCTGTGCATAACCGGCTCCAAAGTGGTCGAGGGCTAGTGAGAGTGCAATTTGACCCGCGAGGACTAAAGCCAGCCAGCGTGTGGCACCTAAGCGTGGTGCGACCAGCAACGACACCGTCACCATATAGGTGCCGAGCAGTCCACCAGTCCAAGCCCACATCGGCAGCGTTTGTAGCTTCGATGCCACTGGGTATCCGACTCGCATTGAGAGGCCAATCAGCAAGAGTGCAATAAAGCCTGTACCAAAGCTGATGATACTGGCTTGGAGGGGATGGCCGCACTGGCTTGCCAGTCGCCCGTTGACCATCGGCTGTAGCGCCATGACGCAGCCGGCGCCAAGTGCCAAAGCGATCCCCAACCATGTCGATAAGCCTGAGAGTTTGTCCATGATGTCACTGTTGATGTGAAGTTGAGTTGCGATGCGCGTACTCTGAAGGCGACGATCTACCTAATAACGCTGTAATTTGCCCGCCACAGGTCGGTGATGGCGGGCTGTTTAAGAAGCCTGCTTCATCATTATGAGTGGCTTGTGGAGGCGTAGCCAACGAGCCAGTGGGGCGTGAGGGGCAGTCGGCTCAGCTGGGTTGCAATACGCTGGCTAACTTGGTGCGGGTTTCTGGCGCGTTGATTTCGAGTTTGCCGAAACCGGGGAGGGCGCCAAGGGCAACTGCATTCGCTTGGTATTCGGGGTAGTTGGTGATTAGCATCACTGGCACGTCCGCGTACTCGGGCTTCGACTTAATGTGTTCGAGGATCACAATCCCGTCAGAGTAATCTTGATCGAGTTTGCGATTGATGAGTACCAAGTCGACGTTGTTCTTTTGCAACTCAGCCAGCGTGTCATCTAATCCGTGTGTCTGAATGACTTCAGCGCCAAAGTTTGATGTCAGCATTCGACGGATAGAGGCATGATCTGGCCCACAGTTTCCAACGTCGAGAACGCGCCGTTGATTCATAAATAGATCCAGTAAAGCTTTGGCGGAAGGGTAACGTGTTTCAATCAAACCACTCATCGGTAGGGTCGAATTTGGGAGAGGCGACAATCAGCACTTTCATGTTCCCTACGGCTCGATGCCGCGTACCTGGGTGAATCACAAACGCCTTATGGGGCTCGACTGGCACATGCTCGCCATCCAACTCCAGATAGGAGTTCGCTTCGGACTCCAAGATGAAGTAGGTCTCGGTCAAGCGTCTGTGGTAGTGTGTTTGGGCCGTGGCTTCGATTTGTGTGACGTGCAGTGAGTAGGGCACACTGTCGACCTCCATCAAGCCCCTCCGCGCGGTACCGCACGGACAGGCGATGCCTGGGAGCGAGGCGTAATCGACAATTTCATAACGAGGTTTTATGGCAGCCAAGTGAGTGCCGCTTTCCGAGTTTGGGGTTCGTATGGAAGCAGTTTATGCGAGATTGGGTAAACCTTCTAGCGTGTAACGATTCTAGGGGATCTCGAAACGAGGCTTGCGAGGTTGTCAACGAAGTTTTTTGCTTTTTTTTTTCCGTCCGTTGAGTGTACGGGCGTTCACGGTTTTCAGGCAATGCTGGTACGGCCTTTAACGGTTGTGAACGGCGTAGTGGCGGCAAAGTCGACGCATATCAACTGAATTGGTAGATGGGTAGTTTGCGGGGTTTGTATTGGCGTAGCGGGTTCAGGCAAAAATAGCTTTCACTCCTCAAGCCTATCTTTCATCCCGGCCGATACCTCAATCTGTCCAAGTGTATCACCCTCACAAATGACGTGAGGTTGCTTGGCAAGACATCGGATAACCTGCAAGAGCCCATGGATGGCTCGTCCGGTGACTGACGCGTAAGACCCATGGCTGTTGGGGTAGTTTGCAAGCAATTTGTCAATGTGTTGATCCAGCACAGTGGCAATTACGAGTGATTTACTCTCAGCACCACGAAGTAACGTGGTTCCAAAAAGAACTACGGTGCTGATTAGGTTGGAGGACGATTTCGGCGGCGACTTCGTACGTCGAAACCGGTCTCGGCCAGCTACCCCCGTACAGGCCTAACCGCGCCAGTAAAATTGGTTCATCGTTTAGGGAGAAGTGTCTCGATGAAAATGAACATGTTTGTAGGTTCCCTGATGCTAGGCGCTAGCCTTTGCACACCAAGCTTTGGTGGGGGACTTTTGGACCGTATGCTCGGTCTCAAAGGCGCTGGCTGTGACAGCACATGCTGTGACACTGGTTGCAACGTAGATCCAAGCTGCGGATGTGAATCAGCCAAGGGCTGCGGACTGAAAGGTCTATTGAGCGGACCAAGCTGCGGCTGTGAATCAGCATGCGGCGGTGGTTGTGCAGCAGATCCTAGCTGCGGATGCGAATCACCCTGTGCTAGCGGATGTGGACTGAAGGGTCTACTGAGCGGCCCAAGCTGTGGTTGCGAGTCAGCTTGCGGTGCAGCACCAAGCTGCGGATGCGAATCCGCATGTGGCGCTGGTCCAAGCTGCGGTTGCGAAACAGCAACTTGCAAGCCACGTCGCAAACCATTGATGGAATTGCTCAAGGCTCTCAAGCCATCGAAGGCTTGCTGCGATACCGGCTGTGCAGTTGACCCAAGCTGTGGATGCGAGTCACCATGCGGTGCAGCTCCTAGCTGTGGTTGCGAATCAGCTTGTGGCAGCGGCTGCGGTGCAGCACCAAGCTGCGGTTGCGAAACCGCTTGCGGTGGTTGCGATGGATGCCCAGGCCCAATCGCCAAGATGCACGGTCGTCTGCTAAGCAAGCTTTTCAAGAAGAAAGCATGCTGCGATACAGTATCTTGCGATTCAGGTTGTGCAGCAGCACCAGCTTGCTCAAGCTGCGGATCGGCACCAGTGTCGGCTCCAGCAGTCAACAGCCAAGCAACACCAATGGCTCCAGCACCAGTTGTTGATCCAAGTGCTTACCTTCAAAGCAATCGACGTGTCGTTCAAGCTACCAGCTACGTTCGCTAAGCTCACGCTTACCGACCTTGGTAGTCTACAGACGCGTTAAAAAGTAAGACGGCCCGCAGGTGAAAATCTGCGGGCCGTTTTTGTTTTGGTTTCGGCTGTTTGTTTTGTATGAGTTGTTGTTCTCAATAGGCAACTAATTCAAACGCAGTTGACCGGGTCTAGTTACATTGCGAGTCTTGCCATCGGCGCGACCAACGGCTGCAGCACCTGGGTCGTAACCACTTCGGCCGCTGGAGGATTGTTTGACTAACGAGATGCCGCACTCTACCCTAAGCCATTCCTTAGCATCACGTTCGATGCTCGCCTTGAGCGCACGCGACGATTCAATGATGGCGGGAGGTTGGTCGACACCTTGCAAAATTGACATCAGTCCAGCCACAAAGCCCTCGGCATAGCTCGCCCCACGACCTTTGGCGTAACCGCCATACTTGAGTCTGGCTAGGGTGGCGATTTCGACGAGCAACTCGCGATATAGCTCCACCGCTTGTTCCACGGAATCAATGGGACCATAGAAGGAGACTCGCGCCCTGCGGCCACCGCTGTCGCTGAAGGAAAAGACGTTGCCGAACAGTTGGCTGATGTAAATGGCTAAGGAGGATTCCCAAGAAGCGCACCGCAGCCCATTTACAAAGGTGGCTATCCGTCCGAAAGCGTATCCCAAATCTTCCGCAACTTCCTTGAGGTCTTCATCCGCGACGTTGTGCTGGAGCATCATCGTCGACGCCATGCGCATCGCATTCTCGATTTCCCCCTCGGTCGCAGCGGCATTGGCGGCAACCTTGCGCATTTTCTTGATGCGTTCAATGATCCTGGCCATGGAATCATTGTTGGCCTGCTGTCGCTTGGACAAGCGGCGGGCGCAAGGAATCACACTATTGGTCGCGTTGGTAGACGTTGGCGCCGTCCAATACCTATCGACGACGTAATTCTCGTCCAACTGCGGATCCCAAGTATCGAAGATGGTCCCATCGACTACTGTGGCTAAATGCCCGCGCTTGCGACTTAGCTCATTGGCCGCGAAACGCAGCACAACAATGCCTGGTAAATCCGGCATGAAGCTCAGCCTGGTGGGGTACGCGCAGGTTACGGATTCGAAGCCCAGGTCAGTCAAGAACTTTTCATAGTGCAACAGCTGCGCGCCGTTTCGTGGACTCTCACCAGCAACCGCATAGATTGCGTCGTACACTTCGCGGTACTCTTTGCCCGTTGCAATTGCGATTGAGCGAACGACGCAGTCTCCAGTGCTCCCGACAAACCCCGCGCCCGCTCGCCCGCCATCATGCCAAATCCACTTTGCTTCCATTGTCTTCCTCGATTTGAACTGCCGTTGAGCGACAAATCGTAACATTGATAAGTGTTCAATGCGAGAGACTAGGCGATACGCAAGTCTCGGCAGGTCTACTCATAGCTGCTCTCGAGGTCCAAAGAGACACCGTAACGACCGTTGCCGGTTATGGCGATTGCCTCGAATCACGCTCGATCGACGCTCTTGGGAAAGTAACAAAATCACTGACTGATGGTGCCGGTCGCACGATTCAATCGATCGATCAGTTGAACAAAGTGACCAATTTCACTTATGACGCTGGTGGCAACCAATTGTCAGTGCGAGATCCAAACAACGTCGGTCAAGATGTAGTCTATGATGTGCTCGGCAGAGCGGGCTTAACAACCGATACCGCTAACGCCACCACGAACAGCACCTATGACAAAGCTGGTAATCGCATCGCCGCCATCGACGGCAAGACAAAGTCAACGACCTACGTTTTTGATGCTCGCGGACGACAGAAGTCTCAAAAAGATCGCAACAACGGCACAACTTCGTTCGCTTACCTCGCGACTGGCCAAGCGACTTACGGCATAGTCGCCTTCACCAACGACGCCGCGGGTCGAGTGCTCCGCAAGCAGGATCAAAAAGGCGATACCTGCACCATGAATTATGACCTTGCCGGGCGTTTGACCAGCAGGAATTACCGCACCTTCGCCAATTCGCCTTCCGGCACGATCGCCGACACAGATTCTTTCACTTATGACAAAGCGAGCAGGATGCTGACGGCGGTCAGTGTCCGCTACGTGAATACCGTCACCTACACTTACGATTCCGCTGGCAGAAAAAAGACCGAAGGATTGACGATTTCTGGGCAGACTTACACCACGACAACCGGTTATAATGCGAAAGGTGAGCTAACCAGCTATACCTATCCTGACGGAACGGCGGTAGGTAGAACCTATACGGCTCGAGGC
>JANRMD010000239.1:0-20499 GCA_033761895.1 Pirellulaceae bacterium
CCCACGGCAATCGCGGCCACATCTGACAGTCGCTTTTTGTATCGAACTTTGAATCTACCAACTGGTTGTATTGGTGGCTTTTCTGGGACTACAATCTTTCCAACAAACAAAATCTCTGGGCCTACCAATTTCTCAAATTCAAGAGGATCTTGGGGTCACAACGAATTCCCGCGTGGGTAGCTAGTGCAGCGTCAAGTTTTAATTTTTCTAGTCACCTCCATCGTCGAAAGGATGCCCAGGTCTCCCTACGATACTCGTGTTGGTCAAGGCAACCTTTCTCGGGCCTCAGCGCCGCTTTATTGGAGTTCGTTCGATGACTAATGTTCCGCAGCTTACCGCGCACAGATTACTGCTCAAAATGGCAGAAATAGAAGCATCAGATCTGCACATCAAGATTGGTTCGCCGCCAATCATGCGAGTTGCAGCGGTACTACGTCACTTGGAACTGCCCCCTTTCAGTGCCGAAGATACGGAGAACTTGCTAAAGCCGTTGATTCCCACGCGGTTGTTGTCGCAACTTGATCGTGAGGGCGGAGTCGACTTCTCGTACACTTGGGAACACGGGCGCTTTCGTTGCAATGTCTTTCATGCAGGCGGCGGTTTGCATGCCGCCATCCGTCGAGTCAACTCCAAGATCCCAGATTTCGAGTTGCTCCATTTGCCAAAGATATATCGACATGTGGCCGACCATGTCCAAGACGGTTTAGTCATCATCTGTGGTGTCACTGGTAGCGGAAAGAGCTCAACGCTCGCATCGATCATCAACCATATAAACCACAGTCGAGCGTACAACATGATCACTATCGAGGATCCGATCGAGTATATCTTTACGCCAGAAAAGAGCGTGATTAGCCAACGCGAAGTGGGGCTCGATGTGAGCGACTTCCCCACAGCGCTGCGGGGCGCAGTTCGCCAAGATCCCGATTTGATTGTGATCGGTGAAATGCGTGATAAGGAAACGCTGCTTGCCGGTTTAATGGCTGCCGAAACTGGCCACCTCGTGTTCGCAACGCTGCACACCACCGATACTGTACAAGCCTTTTCACGCATTCTCGAATTCTTCCCAACAGATCAACATCCGTTCATTCGGTCGTGCCTAGCGAACGGATTGCGGGCCGTTATGGCTCAACGACTTTTGCCGAGTACCAAAGCTGGTGTGAAAGTTGTCCCAGCAACCGAGGTTTTGTTAGCCTCACCCTCCGTGAGTGACCGGATTCGCGAAGGACATGAAGAGGACCTGTACGCGATCATCGCCGATTCAACTCATGATGGAATGCACACTTTCACTGACAGTCTCTATCGGTTGGTCACCGACAACTATGTCGATCTAAGAACGGCCGAAGAGTTCGCGCCTCATCCCGAGCAACTACACAGCAAGGTACACGGAATTGCCGTCAAATCAGACGGTCTCGTTTCGCGACTCCGAAGACCTTGAGGTTTCTAGGCGACTTTTGGAGGGTGGAAAGGAGTAAATTGGATTCGCGATCACGGCTAAAGTGCACGATGGCAACTTGACTTTTGCAAATCGTTGTTTTTTCATGCCCATTCGTGGTACAGTGGCAAGCAGAATCACCGCCGAGGGTAAGCCTAGTGGAAAACGAGTCGAACGCATACGAGCCTTCACGAATTGAGCCGTTCGAGCGACTGAAAATCACGCCAGCGGTGTGGCTCGAATTGGTGACTCGTTTTGGCAAGCTCTTCAGCTTGGTTGCGGGCCAACCCCATCGGGTCGACGAGTTTCGTGGTCGCCTTCGCAACCAGCGTTATCACCTCCGGCGGGCCGCTCGGGAATTGTTGGGCGCATAGTCCTTCAAGCTCATTGGATTTAGTTGATCCCTCTACGTGCGATTGGCTATTGAAGACCATTTGGATGGTCTCGCGGTTAAGCTTCGCTTAATGCTCCTTCCACCTCCATCGACAATGGCGCGTTGTTCAAGGTGTTATTGGCGGTTGTTGCTTGGCTTTTGCAAGTCGTGGTTTTCCCGTCTTGCTGCGGAAGGACGTGAAGTTCCGCGCTGAGCCTCGCCCTCGCTACATGGATCTCAAGACAATTCGAGCGGCGCTCTCCCGTGGGAAAGCGAGTGGGGTTCGCATTAATCACTCAATCGACCCCTCAACCCCCGACCCCTTAGTATGTAGCACCGTTACTGAATTGGGACAGATCGATTAGGATTGTGCCCATGGAAACGAAAGATACCTAACGTCTTGTAGATCGACACCCCTTTGGCTCTTGACGCCGTGGGAGAGCATGATCGCAAGGCGTTCATTTTAAACCCGAACCGTCGCCTGAGCTGCTAAAAGCAAGCTCGAATTCACTAGGATGGGATAATTTTGAAAAAGACTTCGCGAGTTGTTTTTGTTGGTATTGATGTTTCCAAGGATACGTTTGATGTATTCGATCCAGGAACGAGAACGAAAGAAAGTATCGTTGAAAATGAGGAGAACGCTGTCGAAGAATTTTGCAAAAAGTTAGCCAAGCGTGAGAGCAAAATTATGCTCGTGATGGAGGCTACTGGTGGCTATGAAACACGGCTGGTTCGTGCTGCGGCAAGGCATGGTATTGTACAAGCCGTAGTCAATCCTCGTCAGGTGCGGGACTTCGCACATGGGATCGGGATGGACGCCAAGACTGACAAAATTGATGCAAGAGTGATTTCACGATTTGGGGAGGTCGTTGGGCCATCACCGATGGCTATGGCGTCAGACCATTCACAGCAACATTCAGCGCTGGTAACGCGACGAAGCCAATTGATTGGACTGATCGGCCAAGAGACTAGTCGCTTAAAGCAGTGCTGGGACGAAAAGAGTAAGCGAAGCATACAAAAGACGCTGGAATTCCTGAAAAATGAGGCAAAAGACATCGACGTACAACTAGAGCAGATGCTTGAATCTGATACCGAAAACAAGCGAACAATCGAGATACTTCGTTCTGTTAAGGGTGTCGGTGACGTAACGACTTCGACGGTTGTTGCGCAGCTCTCGGAGTTAGGAAAACTGAATCGCGGTGAGATTGCTAAGCTTGTTGGAGTAGCGCCAATGAATCGAGATTCGGGTCAGAAGACTGGCAAGAGGTTCATCAGCGGAGGGCGTGGGCACGTTCGCCGCGTGTTATATATGGCGACGCTATCGGCTATACGATGCAACCCAAAAATAAATGCTTTTTATGTAATGTTGAAAGCCAAGGGCAAGGCATCGAAAGTCGCAATCGTCGCATGTATGAGAAAGCTCGTTACGTTACTGAACTTTCTCATCAAGTCGGACCAACTATGGACCAATAAAATGAGCGTTCCAGCACAAGGCTGAAACGCTCGCGATGACTTCCCATCGACGCAGTTATCCCTCACGAGGTTGTGTCCCCACAGAGCCTCGATCCGTTTCACTACGCCATTACATTAAACCATAAAGAAGCAGATTAACGATGACTTTCCGAGCCATGCCTAAGAAAATCCCGGGGTTTGGGGCTGGCCCCATCGCTCCTGCATGCTCCCTCAGCGAATGCCAATCTGAACAAAAAATTGCAATTTTTTGAAACAGCCCTTGCCCTCAAACAACACCGTCGTTCTCCCCTGAGTACAGGGGAGAAGGGGTGACCATTCTTCCGACTCTGCACAAGAATCGATTAGCGTTCACATCTCAACTGCCAAAGGAATTTCTAGATGTATAAAATCGTTTGTTTGAGCAATGGAATCGTCTCTAACGTTATCGGGCGGAGGGCAAAAAGGAGCAGACTAAGCGATCAGAACGGTCTCCGCTTTGCAAAGTACTCAGCGTGTCGGGCTGCGTAACGAAGCAAGGCAAGTGGTTCGAGAAGCTCTGATATCTTGTTTCGATGTAACCCTATCAATGTCCGCTCTTCGTCACTGGGTTTACCATCGCAAGCTCGCAGTGTCGTAATGATCTGATGAAAGTGCTCAGCAGCCAGCGGATCGAACTCCTTCAATGCTTCCGTCATATCATCGTGGGTACAATAGCCCTGAGGGGTTGGCTGATCTGGTGAAAACCAAACATTGACTAGCTGGTCAGCGGATGGCCAGCAGGCGATGATCTCAGAACCATGTCCAAAATGGAAGTCCGATCCTATAAGTGTACCAATCAAGTAGATATCCTCAGGCGAATCCGCATCGAATCCATCTAGAACCCAAGCTCCGCGATTTTGAGTGCAATGAATATCGTCGGACAACTCGAAGTACGTTAGTATTCCCTTCACCGCGCACTCCATGCGACCTTTGTTTTCTGAATCAAGGTGTTGCCGACAAAGCTGCAGACCCTCTGGCGATTTCATTCTGGCTAAGTGGAACATTGCGGCCGACGCGATTCGCATCCCTTTCCAATCGGTGCGGTGTTTGTATCGGTTGTAAATGTCCAGGCACGTTGATCGATCGTACTTTTTTGTAAACGCTTCAACATCTTCCTTGTAGTAACCAAAGATAGGACTGCCCCATCCTATCTCCACATGCAAGGCTGATTCTCGCTTGCGAGCGAGTTCAAGTCCAACTGGAATTGCAATTGCGATCGCGATAACCGCTGTGGCAATCATCAGTCTTCGCAAAGAGAAACGCATCAATTGTCCCTCGTTCAGCTCAATGCCGACCGGTTGCCTCTAGAAGACGATTGATTAAGTCGGTAAGCCCTTTGGTTCGCGACCAGCTATGTAGGTATTCCAAATCCAGTAGCTTGGCATTTAGCTTCGCTACAGTCGTCAAGTCGTTCCATTGACGCTCTAAATCAACGTCGAGCGTGCTTCGAGAAGCACCATGGTACGAACTAGCAACTGAGCCACCGATGAAATACGGTGTCTTGCTTCTGTCTAGAAACGACACGACGGGCTGTAGTGCAAGTTTCAGTCGTGATTCAGTTTGCATGCACGCATCTTTCGGTACGCTCGCACCGCATTGGCCAGCTCGCATCCATAATGGAGCTCGATGAAGAGATCATCGATTTCTTCGCTCGTAAGTCCTGGATGGACTCGAACTATAGCTTTCCTCGAGGCGTAGAACACTTCATCCGCTAGCTGCGCGGCCAATATCAGTCGATCTTTGGGCGATTTCTGCGCGAGAAATGCAAGTTGCAGATCAGCAACTTCAATAGGAGTGTCGGATGGAATAGGCATATGTCGCGATCAGTAACAGCGGAAACCTAGTTTTCCATTATTCTAGCCGGGACGTACCCAGTTGGTCGCGATCTATCCTTTTTTGCCATGCATTTTTTGCCTGCGCATTGAGCTCTGAGCACCAAATGCGAAATCGCCCCTCATCCCCTGCCCTCCCCTTCTCACCTGAGTACAGGGGAGAAGGGAGGAAGAAGGTGTTGGCTAAGATTAATGCTGAAACAAAAACTCATCGGTATTGAGCAGTGCCCAGCAGATGTCTTCCAAGGCGGAAGCGGCATCGCCACGAGTCTTGCTGTGTTCAACGGCGGTGGTTAGCTCTGCGTCAGTAGGCTGGCGACAAAGTGCGGCGAGGTACAACTCACGTACGGTGTCTTCCAGCGACACATTGGCAGCGAGCGATTTTCTAAAGCGATTGTTGGCATCGCGCAGCCGCTCGTAAATCATCGGACCATTGAACAGCTCGATGGCCATCGCCAAGTTCGAATCCTCGGCGCGTTCACAAGCACACACTGTCGAACGCTCGGGCTGTCCAAAGACTTTCAAAAAATCGACCTTCACCAAATCCGGCGCGGGCAACTGAGTTGCTTTAGTACCCGGCGGAAGCGATCCAAACGTTTGCTGCGTACCCGTCGTCTGATTCACCGCGTCCAGCAACTGCTCAGCAGAGAGCAACCTGGGCTCCTGATGCGAGAAGTATCGCGTGTCGTCTTGGTTGAAGGGATTGGTGCGATAGCTGGCTTGATACGTGCGGCTGTTCAAAATGACGCGCAGCAGATGGCGACGATCAAACTTGTTCGAGACAAACTCTTTGGCCAGTGCATCCAACAGCGGAGCGTTCGAGGGCGGATTTGAATCGCGGAAGTCATCGATCGGATCAACAATGCCGCGCGCGAAGACTTGGCTCCAAATACGATTGGCTTCGATCTTTGCAAAGTAAGGATTGTCGGGACTGACCAACCAGGCTGCAAAATCCGTGCGGCGATCATTCTCGTTGGCTGCATCGATACTGCCGACTTGCGGCAACCAGGGCTTCATCAACTGCCCAGTACGCGGCTGCGTGACATCGCCACTGGTGGAGGTGTAGACGAACATCTCGCCGGGCCGCTGAGTCTTCTTGCGCTGAATGCGATTGAAGAATGCACCCAGGCCATAGTAATTATCCTGCGTCCAGCGTTCGAACGGATGATTGTGGCATTTTGCGCATTGCAAACGAGCCCCCAAGAACACTTGCGAAATCGTTTCAACGCAATCGTTGGTATCGCCGGCTGTACGATAGAAATTGGCCGGTGGGTTTGCCAACGTGCTGCCGGAAGCGGTCACCAGTGCCTTGGCGAATTCGTCGTAGGGCATATTCTTCCGAATGGCTTCTTCAACCCAGCGGTTGTATTTGTAGACCCCTTCGTCACCAACACTCTTGCCAGTCATACGCAACAGATCGCCCCACTTGAGCGCCCAGAATTTGGCGTGCTCGGGACGTTCCAGCAATTGGTCGATCACAACTTTGCGCTTCTCGGGATTCGTGTCGGCCAAGAAGGCTTTGGTTTCCTCCAACGAAGGCAATAGTCCAATCACATCCAAGTAAACGCGACGAAGAAACTCCGAATCATCGGCTGTGGGTGATGGTAAGTATTGCAATTGTTGCAGTTTCGCATTTACCAGTTCATCGACAAAGTTGTTGGGAGTCGGCGATTGCCATTGGAACCCAGGTACATCTTCAATGAACATAATCGGTACCGACTCGATATGTTCTAAGTAACGAACCAAGATCGCCGCCTCACCGCGACCACGTGAAGTCACCAGCCCACTTGCATTCACTTCCGCAACGCTGGTGTTCGATGTCTCATAAGCCACCAAGTGCGTCATATCGCGAGTTGTGCCATCGGAGTAGTGTGCAATGGCGATCAGTTGCTGCGTTGGCGAAACAACACGATTGAGCACGCGTTTGGTGGAGGGATAAATCTCCAGCTTCACGCATCTCGCCGTTTCTGGCGGATCAAGTTTCGCCCCTTCAGCAATCCAAGTCTTCAGCACTTGATAGGCCGGATCGTTCTTATGCAGTGCCATGCCGCCTCCATGCCCAACTTTCATCAGCGGCTTGAGCAGCAGTAGGCTCTTTTCTGGCTCTAGTGGATTGACGCGTCGACCAAACTCTTCCCGCAACAACGTCAGTTGATCTAGCTGCTTGTCGAAGGCTCGCAGTGAGAGCCGGAAACCACCTTTTCCACTGGGTGAACCGTGGCAGGCACCTGAGTTACAACCCTGCTTAGAAAGCGCCACTAGCACATCGTTTTCAAACTGAGTCCCATGAGGCTTGGCAGTATTGGCAACTTGAACGCTGACTGATTGCTTGACCGCCCCGGCTTCAACAAGCAACTCCGCTGTGCCGTCGCTTACGGGATAGGCAGCGTTCGATTCGATGCGCACCACGGCAGGATTGGATGACGTGATTTTGCAATCCCGAGTCCAGTCGCGAAGATTACCTGCAGCGTCGGAACCGGTGATAACCAAGCGCCGTACATCTTGTGAATTGTTCAATTGGAGCGCGGTTGGAAACACTTCTAACTTAGTGGGAGCCGCGATCACGGTGACGTTGGTCGGCTCGCTAGTCGCAGTCAGCGGTTGTCCGGCGTATTGCGTCGTCGCGAGCAACTGCACGGAAGCCGTTGGCGCGGTGAAGTCAGCGCCAGCTACCAGCTCGACGATCGCTGATTTCTGATCGGCGGGCACATCCACTGCTGCACCACTCCAACCGGCGGGCAGATTCTGCCAAGCGAGCTTTAACGGCTGCGGCGGAGCTTGTGTGGCCCACTCCAGTTCAACTTGTACCTTGTGTGGCAAGCCAGCGACCAACGTTCCAACTGGCTTGAGCGTGACCTTTAGCGGGTCGATCCACACAACAGGAATAGAGTGTGATTGTAATCTGCCGCGGCCGTTAAACTCTGCGTAGGTCAGCAGACCAACTTGTTCAGGATGCCCGGCTTCAGCGCCTCGTGTCCAAGTCAGGGTGTACGTGTCTTTATCTGGCTTTGCCGCAGCCGTCCATTGATTGGCTTGGCGATAAGGCAGTACGGTGACCGCATCTTTAAACGCTTCTTGAGTTCGCTTGAGTGTCAGCGGTGCGGTGTGTGTCGTCTGACTGCGTGCAAACGCGATAGGAGCAGCTGGTTCAAAAGTAAAGTAAGCAGGTGAAGCGGCTACGCCGGCAATCGCCATGCCTCCATCCATCCAAGACGGAGGGTAAGGTACCGTCGGCCGCTTGACGCGATGCAGACCGAGGCTGTCGACAGCTACCTTTACGTTGGGCGCATCTACTGCGGTCGCGATGAGTCGCAAGTTCTTGAAAATGTCGACGTTCCAATCCTTGCTTGCGGCCAGGTAGATGCGCGCTTCCTTGGCTTTGGCATCGATCCGCGGATTTAGAATTTCCAGTCCAGCAACGGGTGTCGCTGGTGCAATGTCAATCGCGCCTTCATATCCCGTCCTCGCAACTTGCACATCGATGGCTGCGGCGCCTTGTTCCAACTCAAGGGCAAATCTCTCTTTGACTTTTGCGTCGGCCTTTAAAGCAACCGAGAAAGTCGGTATCGGGGCAACTTCAACCAAGTAACCAAATTCAACGCCGCCTCGATGAAGTAGATCATTGACGCTCAAGCGATAAATACCGTCCTCGGGAAACGTAAAGTTGAAACTCCATTCGTCGGCATCGTTCACCGCCGACTCGGCCACTTTCGCTCCAGCTGCGTTGAACAACTGCATCTGCAGCATAGTAGGCATGCCGAGACTGCGAGTCCGAGCAACGAATTGCCCCCCCTGCCCTTTCGTACCTGCCAGCTGAAAACTATCGCTCTCATTTGCTGCTGTTAGGCGACCACTGATACCAACCGGCAGCGATATGGGCCCCCTGCCCTGCCCTTCCGCGACTTCACTCACTTGCGTTACCGAACGCAGCAAGATCGGCACCCAAGCAGACGATTTGCCCTCAGGAAATCGAACCGCGATATTCATGGTTTCATACGGATACGCCGACGGAATTTCTACATCAACTGGAGGCAGCTTGGCAGCATCTTGGCCAACGAACGAGCATGGCACGCGGGTACCAAGTTGGGCCGCCATTGGCAGCGGCGCGCTCACTATGGGAAAGTCACCAATTCGCAAGCGATAGCGACCACCGGCAGCAAAGCGACTATCAAAGACTTCGATAAAGTAATCGCCCTCTTGCGTGAACTCATAAGCAAAGCGACTATCGGGGCACCCTTCTTCATCATCGATGAGCAAGACCGGTTTGCCAGCTGAATCGAGCAAGCGCACCACTGGGTCCATGGCTGATCCAATCCGTTGCGCATGGACTTCGCAGGCGATCCGCTGCCCAGCCTGTGCATGAAAACGATAAAAGTCACTCAGCGGACCATCGCTGGTTCCATCCACTCCGCACATCGGATTGATTGCCTGAGCCTGCTCACGTTGATGATTGGCGGCGTTGTCAACCACGCTTGGCAAGTCATCAATCAGCATGTGGATTGGGTCTGTCGGTCCTTCGGCAGTTGCGACCCACAAGCCCATCGAGCCTAGGTTGCTACTGGCAGCAGGTGTGATGTCCAGCACGGCTTGAGTCGGTTCGACACTGACGACCGCAACTTGCGCATCACAGCTGGTCCAGACTCTGAGCGGCGCGGAAAAAGCCGTTCCAGCCAAGACCACGCGCGTTGTTTTAGCAGGTTCAATGGCCAGTGGCGTGGCGGACGTCAGTGTGGCTTCGCCGTGAACGTTGCCTGGGTTGGACGCAAACAAGGAAAAACCCAAACAAACAACGAAAGCTGAACGAAGTAGACCGTGAGTCGACATTGTTCTTTACCTAGGAGGGGAGGACGATTCCGTGCTTGGTAGGCACCGAGGTGGGAAGACCTAGTTTAATCGAAATTCCGCTGCAAATGCACTTGGGAAGGCTTAAATCCGCAACTGTTTGGTCCGTTGGCTAGCGTTTAAACGATTTCATGCCGTAGCTTAGGCATCCTGCCTGTCGTAGCCTAGGCATCCTGCCTGGGTGATTGCCCCTGCAGCCTAGTGGGGCGTCAAGATTAAATCTTCGTGTAATCGGGTTTGGCACATTAACCGATGTGCGTTAGCACCGGTTTCCGCGATGTGAAAACCGCGGCTAACGCCGTGCGGTTAATAGCACTCGAGGCGACCAACCCATAAATCTAATGTGGACAGAGCACTAGCCTGCTTTTCACTGGGCCTTCTGCTTTTCACTGCGCCTTGCTGTAGGCGTACAACCCGGCTTCAGTGCGAATGTACATTACGCCTTCGGCGATGACTGGCGAAGCCATGATGCGTTCCTTGAAGTCGTGCGAGGCGAGTATCTTGCCAGATTTTCCGGATTCCAAAATCGTCATCACGCCGCCTTCGCTGGTCAAATAGACTTTCCCATCGCCAGCGACCAAGGACGCGTAATAATTCCCCCGCCCTTCGGCTCGAATCTGATGGAGCATCTTTCCATCAGTAATGTCTAAGATAGTCACGATGCCACTATCCTTGACCATGGTGAGCACTCCATCAAACACGACTGAACTCGGCACCGTTGGCAGGCCTCGCGTGTAGGTCCAGCGAACGTATTGCGGCGTTAGTGGGCCTCGCGAGCCTGGTTCCAGGGCGATCGCCACATTTTGCGCTCGCTCGAAGACCACCGCATGTCGTTTCCATTCGTCCTCCTCCAACTGCTTGTTCTGATTCAAGTCAATTCGAAAGAAACGATCTAGAACCGGGCTATCCTTCGGCAGTTCCTCTTGTGAGATCATCTTGTCGGCATTCTTGTCGAATTTACCAATCGCTTCGCTGAATGGTTCCATCGTAATACGTTCGCCAGGATCGCCACCCGGAGTCCAAGTTGCGACGTAGATCATGCCGTTGTGAATCACCGGAGTCGAATCCACGATTCGCGAAATGCCGTTGTACCACCACAGCTTTTCACCGGTGGCTGGATCGTAGGCCGCCAATTGCAATGAGCCCGCAATCAAGATCTGCTTCTTGCCATCTCGTTCAAGAATGAAGGGCGTTGAGTAGCTGCGTGTAGCTTCATGGCGTTCGACTTTCCAGGCCACTTCGCCATTCTTCTGCTCTAGAGCGATCATGAAACTGTTGATGTCGTGGTCTTCATTCAAGATTACCTTATCATCGACGAGGATCGGCGAACTGGCCGCGCCAAACTCATCTTGAAATGGACCGAGTTTCTTCTCCCACAGCAGCTTTCCTTGCAAGTCGTAACACAGCATGCCGTAACTGCCGAAGAAAGCAAAGACTTGCTTGCCATTGCAAGCGGGACTAGATGTGGCCGTACTGCCAGTCGCATGTACGGGCTCGAAGCTCTTGGTGGGCACGACTTGACGCCAGCGAAGTTCACCGGTGGCACGATCCAAGGCAACTGTAGCCAGTTCCTGTTCATCCGCTTGAAAAGTGGTTAAGTAGATTGCATCACCGCAGACGCACGGAGTTGAATGCCCCGGCGGTAATGTTGTGCGCCAAAGTTGCTTTGCGTCGTTCTCAAAGTTCGAGGGCAGCGGCTTATCGCCTTTGGCAACGCCGAAGTCATGCCGAAAGTAAACCACATCCTGCGCGGCAAGTGTGTTCAAGTTGGCGAGCACTGCAATTAACCACAGGGTGTTCACTATTCGCATGAAAACAAGTTCCCAAAATTGTCCACAGGCCCGGAAAACAGAATTGAAAACACTGAGGCGCAGAGATCACAGAGGAAAACAGAGAACATTGCTAAGCTAGCCCTGGAATAGGTTCGCCATAATAGATCTGATGAGGGCGGTTGGCTGCGTCGTGCCAAACGGCGGTCTGAGGAATGCCGAGTGCATGGTAGATTGTAGCTGCAAAATTCTCAGGCTTCACAGGTGTTTCGGCAGGATAAGCACCATGCGCATCCGTCTTGCCAACCACGTTGCCACCATGGACACCGCCACCTGCAAAGAAGACGGATTGAGTCGCTCCCCAGTGGTCGCGGCCCGGCAACTTATACGCGTCTTGCAGTAAAGTGATCTTGGGTGTTCTGCCAAATTCACCAGCCATCACAATCAGCGTCTCTTCCAATTGTCCACTCGCATGAAGATCGTCAAGCAACGCTGATAGCGCGCGGTCAGTCGGAGGTAACAGCGCATCTTTCAAATGAGGAAATGCGTTACCGTGAGTATCCCACGTTTCATCATTGCCAAGATTGACTTGCACTAAGTTCACACCAGCGGCCACTAAGCGACGAGCCATCAGCAACGACCAACCAAAAGCGTTGCGACCATACTGGTCTTGGGTCTTGTCATCAGCCCGAGTGACATCGAGCGCTTGCTGGATCTTTTGTTCGGTCAAAAGCGAAATCGCACCTTGCCTCAGTCGATCGAACGACTCGGTACTGGCGTAGTGCGACAGCGATTGCCGCTGCGACTTGAGCGACTCAAGCAGTTGCAAGCGACCAGCGACCTCTTTCATTCCCAAGCCCTGCGGCAAGGTTAACTGAGGAGCTTGGAAAACTCTTTGGTCGGGTTTGCCGCGATCTTGATGATCAAAGCCGTATTGCGGATAGGCTCCATAGGATGTGTTATGGAACGGTGACGCTTCGACCAGCCATGGATCGTACTGCGACCCCATCTCGCCAGCGTGTTGGCCAGGAATCAAACGCCCTGAATAATGCACTAAGCGTTCGGGCAACATCACCGAAGGCGGCAAGTTATTGCGTCCTGGTAACACGCGGCCGGCAATGGAGGCGATTGAAGGTCGGTCGGTTCGGCTGGGGGCATTCGGATTGAATCCAGGGGGCAGTTGCGAATGGCCGGTCAGCATAATGTGATGTGCGGCTGAGTGATCATTGGAACTGTGCGTGAGCGACCGGCAGAGCGACCACATCTCACTTCGTTCTGCCAGCATCGGCAAGTGCTCACAAATTTGCAGCCCAGGAGTCCGCGTGGCAATCGGTTTGAACTCGCCGCGCACGTTGTCCGGTGCGTTGGGCTTCATGTCAAAACTCTCATGCTGAGCCAAACCGCCAGAGAGGAAAATAAAGATGCACGACTTGGCTTTACCTGTCGGCATCACACTCCCCGTGGCCGCGTTGGCTTGCCGCAAGCCGGTCAAGTGATTCATCCCCAGTCCAAGAATTCCGATCGCCCCAGCTTGGATTGCTGTGCGGCGAGCGATTTTGGGGTGGTTCCATGAATTTGGCGTTTGCATAATGGCAACTTCATTCGAGGTCCTGGGAAAACGGCTGTTTTGATCATACCGTGAATCGATACCCAAATGCAATTATCGGGGTAGCGGAAGCCGTCAAGGCTTTCGGGGACCAGCCGGGATGTTGCGACTCGGCGAAGCGTAGGCTGCTAACAACCTCAGCCCTCGTCGCCATTCGTCACCGCGTCTCAAGCTAGTGAGAAACCGAACGCTCCGCAGAGTAATCAGCGGGATTAACCGATGGGCGTTAGCCCCGGTTTTTGCTCTGGTAACCGCCGCCTACCCTTCAAGCATTTCGCGAGTACTGGTGGCCCTCGAAAGCCTTGACGGCTTCCGGTACCCAATGATCGACAAGCCCTCAAGGCTTTCGGGTGAAACTGATCTCCCGACAGTGTCTGTCGACGCCCCAGTCCGCTGGTCCGGTTTTCTGGAGCGCGGACGTCCTCGTCCGCTGAACCCGCCGCTTATGCAAACATAACCCGTTTCATTGTGCTACTCTGGTGTTAGAGTTACGGTATCGTGATCAAAAAGCAATCGCACCCCCCTGCCCTCTCCACTGCTAATTACAAGAAGACCGCCATGCGATTCACAGCCTCTTTTTTCATGCTTGCACTGCTACTTGCCAACCTGGCCGGTAGCTTGCGGGCGAATGCTCAAGAATCCAAGAAGGATAGTGAGCTGTTTTCGATTCTGGCTTGGAACATCGAGATCGGTGGAAGTGAAGTTGCAACCATCAAGGAGCAACTGAAAGGTCTTGAACCGTTCGATCTACTCGCACTCAGTGAAGTGCCCAAAAAGTCTGCGAGTGAGTTTACCGACCGTTGGGGGAAGGACTCATCCATTGTTGGCGAGAAAGGTGGGGAAGCTTGCTTACTGCTCGCTTGGGACGCCACCAAGTTTGACAAAATCAAAGTCGAAGAACTCATCAAATTCGACGGCCAAGAGTTTGCTCCTGGCATCCAAGCCGCACCGCTGATCGCGCAACTACGTCACAAGCAGAGCAAGCAGGAGTTCATGGTGGTGATGAATCATCTTGCTCGCGGCAGCGCAGAGCTTCGTAAACGTCAGGCTCTGATTTTAGTCGAGTGGGCCAAGAAGCAAACGCTACCGATCATCGCTGTCGGCGGCTACAACTTCGACTACGATATCCCCACCAAGAAAGGGAACGAAGCCTTTGAGGCTTTCCTGAAAGACAGTCCATGGAAGTGGATTGAACCGAAGCAGTTAGCTGACACGAACTGGGCCGACCGCAATCGCGATGGCAAAGACGACTATCCAGACTCGATGCTTGATTTCGTGTTCGCAGCGGGGCCTGCCAAGCAGTGGAATCTTCAATCAGAGATCATCGTCCGCGAAGGTGATTTTCCCGACACGGAGAAAACCGCGGATCAACGTCCCATTCGAACCAAGGTCCTAGGCTGGTGAGATTTTCTCGAACTGCCCGATTGAAAATTCGACTTTTGGGGGTCAAAAAACAACGATTTGCAAAAGTCAAGTATTCGAGATGTTTAATCGCGGTTGATCGTGTACTGTTCCAACTTCCGATACAGCGTCGCGCGGCTGACACCTAACAACTTAGTGGCATCAATGATGTTGTTGTCCGTTCGCTTCAACGCTTCTTTGATAAGACGTTCTTCCCAGACATCCAACCGCAAGCTGTCCAAATGATCGGTCCCGACATCGCGCAGTGATAGATCGCCGGGTTCGATCATCGTGCCACTAGCGAGCACGATGGCGCTGTCGATGACGTTGCGAAGCTGTCGAATGTTGCCTGGCCAAGCGTATTCTCTGAGTAATTTGCGCGAGGCGGGTGATAGCCTCAAATTGGGTCTTCCATGTTGCTTTCTGAAGTGAGTGAGGAAGTGCTCCATAAGCATTTCGATGTCGTCACCGCGATCGCGGAGTGGAGGTACTACGAGTTCAAACACGCTGAGCCGATAGTACAAGTCTTCGCGAAACTTCTTCTCTCGCACATAGTCGCGCAGGTCGCGGTTGGTGGCTGCGATGACGCGCACATCGACGGTAACTTCTTGGCTGGAGCCGACGGGCATGAAGGGATGACCTTCCAGTATGCGCAACAATTTGGCTTGACCATCTAAGGTCATCTCGCCGACTTCATCCAAGAACAGTGTGCCGGTATGAGCTTGCTGAAACCAGCCGCTGTGATCGCGATCCGCGCCGGTGAATGCACCCTTTTTATGACCAAACAGTTGGCTTTCCATCAGCTCCGCAGGAATGGCGGCGCAGTTCACGCATAGTAGGGGTCGATCGTTGCGCGGACTCAAGCGATGGATTGCGCGCGAGACTAGTTCTTTACCTACACCGCTTTCCCCACGCACCAATACGCAACCACTCGCATGCGCGACGCGTGTGATACGATCTTTCAGTTTTAGCATGCCCGCACAATTGCCGATCAACTCCGTAAAGTCGCCTGTACGCTGCACTAGACGCTGATGATCGGCTGTAAGGCTGGCTTGGGCGCGAGTGCTTTGCAAGGCGACAGACAACAGGTTGCAGGCTGAAACCGCGAAATCAAAATGAGCCTGTTCGTAGTGCCCTTCATCGCGATACATGTGCACTGCACCGAGCACCGCGTCCTGATTAAGCATGGGGATACAAATTGCGTCTGCAAAATCTGCCGACCTACCGCCGCTGGCGACGTTGTCCTTGACCCACACCGCCAAACCATTGCGACTGACGCTCTCGGTCAGGTTAGGGCTCAAGCGCAAACGGTCCGACATCTCGATGGGCGAGATCTGTTGCGGCCGAAGTTCACCGTGATCGTCGACCAACATGAACCCAACCACGGTCGACTTTGTTCGAACTCGTAGCAAGTCCAATCCAAGTGAGGCGACTTCATCGGGGGTTTTGCAGCGGATCAAGCAGATGCTGAGCTGATATAGGTCAAGCAGGTCTTGCGAACGTTTGTGGGAGAACAATTGATTCAGTGCGGTCACCCCGGTTGCTTCAACCGACATGGGGGCTTCCAACACGACGGTTTGGCCCTCGGGGGTCCGCGTGTCGGGTTCCGGCAGCTGGAAAAGCAACTCCGTAGAGCCGATTTGGACTCGGTCACCAGAAGCTAACGGCGACTGGGTAATCTTCTTGTCGTTGAGAAGAGTACCATTGCGGCTGTCCGCATCCGAAATCACCCATCCGCCTGCTTCATAACTGATAATGGCGTGCGTGCGCGAACTGAGGGGATCGGAAAGGAAAATTTGGCACCCATTTCCACGGCCAATGCGGGTTGGTTGCGACGCATCTAGCTCATAGAGCTGTTGCGACGCAGCCCCTTTGACCACAGTTGCAATCGCTTTCATCGACTTACTCCCCAAACCCTTAGCAGGCTGCTGAAAAAGTAACCCGAAGCGTAAGCGAGGGAATAGACCGCCGCTCGCTGACGCTTCGGGTTACCATGAATCGACGGCAGTTTGGCAATCGACTTTTCTGCAACTTGCTAGTTTACAAGGATTTCAGCTTTTTCACAGCTCGCACTGGGCAATTTCTGTTCCGAACCGTGGCGTAACCTACACAAAAGGCTCCCTTAAAGGGGCTCAATCGCACGGTGTTCGGAACAAAACAACCGCCCTGGGGTTATACCGGTAACTTCATTTATGGAAACGCTGATCGACGCAGCCTAAACAGGGGCCAATAAACCGGCAGCAAACTCGGACGGCGTAGTGCCGCGAAGCCACCATTAACGTAAGATGGTGGGTGACCTGCCGATCCAAACAATCCGATTTCAGCCAAACAGGGCGTCGGAAGGCAAGTGTCGTACTTCGCCACGAGCGCCGTAACATGCACCTGCGGAAAAAGGCGCGGGGTTTGAGTAATTTGCCAATCAACGAACCATCCGATACGCATGAGGATTCTGATGTGCATTTGATGCTGCGCGTCCAGCAAGATGATCCGGCTGCCTACGAGCAATTGATCCAAAATTACCAAACGCGATTGATCCGCTTTCTTCAGAATCTGGTCGGCTCGGAATCGTCCGCTGAGGACCTGGCCCAAGATGTTTTTCTTCGGGTATGGCGGGCTCGGAAAAGTTACCAACCGACCGCTAAGTTCGCGACCTGGTTATTCCACATCGCCCATAACGTGGCCAGTAACGCAGTCCGCGATCGTAAACGACGCAAAGAATTTCAAGTAGCCAACCCCGACCCCAACCAGTCCGCTGTGTTGTCCATTGAACAAATGGCCGTTGCCTCCACTGGGGCCATGCCAATTCGAAAGCTGGATAAGTCCGAACGCGCGGATATGGTCCGACTCGCCGTCGAGTCTCTGAACGACCGACAACGCGAAGCCATGTTGCTCAGCAGATTCGAGGGGCTTTGCTACCAGGAAATTGCCGACACCATGGAGTTGACCGTCCAAGCCGTAAAGTCATTGCTCAGCCGGGCGCGTGTGAACTTGAAAGTGCTGCTTGAACCGTACTTGGATCACGGTCAGTTACCCGGCACGCAAATGCCCGACACCGTGAGCTCGCCGTCTGAAGCGGCGCTCGATTCAATCAAAGAGCAGGAGTAACGGAATGTTCCAGCACACTAGTGTCACGATTTGTAAGTTTCATACCTCGCTGGAAATCGGGGGCAGCGGGCGGGGATGCCTGCACTCCTTCGGGTCTCGCCAGACCGTGAGGTGCTGCAATGACCAGTGAGTTTGATGACGAAGTGTTAGTCTCCTACTTGGATGGTGAACTGGATGCGCAGCAAACGCAGGAGATCGATCAACAAATTGCGACGGACACTAAACTCCGTGAGCGCATCAACCAGCTCCGCATGACTTGGGATATGCTCGACGAATTGCCCGTCGCTCCGCCTAGTCCACGCTTCGCCGAGACTACGCTCGAGATGGCTGCGTTGTCTGTACCTGAAGATCCCCAAGCCTCCACTAAACTCGCTCATTGGATTTTCAACAATGCTAATCGCATTTTCATCTTCGCACTTCCGCTTCTGTTTTTAGGCGGCTTCGTCGCAACTCGCATCAATCAGAGTCGCGCTGAGCGACAGTTGCTACGCGATCTTCCGATCTTGGTTGATTGGCGTGCCTTGTCCAACATTGATTCGCAGGAATGGCTCGAAGTGCTGGTTGAGCAACCCGATCTCGTTTCGGCGTTCAACGGGACCGAGTTGGGGATGGTCGGCGGCGGCGAAGTACCCATCCAACTGAACGAGCGACGCGACTGGGTGACTAAACTCGACGATGCTGACCGCAGCCGATTGAATGTCAACTTGAGCGAGTTTCGACAACGCGATCCAGCACGTCAATCAGCGCTGCGAAAGATCATCACCAAAATCTATTCAGACCCGACCACCAAAGCCAAGTACTTGTCTGCCGCACGCTGCTATGAATTGTTGCTTCAAAAGCAAAGCATGACCGAACGTTCTGCCCTCTATGACTTGCCGATCGCCGAACGCAAGAATGAGTTACTGCATCTTGTTAGTGTTCATCGTTCGCAGCAGTTTGCCAAAGAAATGCCATCCACAGACGCATCCGCGATACGCGATTGGGCCGAGGACATGCAAGCCAAGCACTTGATTGTCCATGGAAAAAATGATGCCCTGCTAGATGTGGACTTTGATCTGTACGCCAACCCGACTTGCATGATCAATTTCCAAGATTTCGAAGACTTGGCTGCGCGAATGTCACCGCAAGCTCAGAATATTCTGAGCGGTTTGAATAGCACCAACTCTTATGTCGATACACTTGTATACTGGATTCGCGCGCTGAGCATTCCCAAGGAAGTCAGCGGAGAACGAATCGGCGCAAAAGAACTCAAAGAAACCTACATGAATCTGTCTGGTTCACAACAAGACCAGGTTGATCTACTTCCTCCCCAAGAAGCCAAGGCGTTGCTCCGTAAACTTGGCAAACCACGTCCTCAACCGACCGAATCGTAGGCAGTGTCTCGAATCCTATTGCTCGACTCACCAGAACATCGAAGGGACTTTCTATGACCGACGTATTCAATCGACGCAACGCTCTTAAACTGGCTGCCAGCGCAGCACTAACGACCGCTGCGATTCCAGCCTTCCTCACCGCACAAGAGCCCTCTACAGTTCAGACCACACGCCGCAACCCAATTGCCGTGTCAACCTATTCATTTTGGCGATTTCGCGATGACAGCAAGTTAACCATCGATCAGTGTATCGATGACGCAGCCCGCATGGGATTTGACGCAGTTGAGATCTTGCATCGTCAAATGGATCAAGACTCAGGCCCCTACCTGCAGCAACTCAAGAAACGGGCGTTTCTAAACGGAGTCTCACTTTGTGGCTTCTCCACACATCAAGGATTCGTTTCACCCAAACCAGAGGAGCGTCAAAAGAATATTGACCACACCATTCGCTGCATCGAAATCGCCTATGAACTTGGTATCCCAACCATGCGCGTGAACACCGGCCGCTGGGGAACGACCAAGAGCTTTGATGAACTGATGGCCAACAAGGGCATCGAACCTAATCTCGAAGGCTACTCCGACGACGAAGGCTTCAAGTGGGTCATCGATAGCTTCCAAGCCATCCTGCCGACAGCCGAGAAGTGCGGCGTTGTTCTGGGATTGGAAAATCACTGGGGACTTGGTCGCACCGCCGCCGGTGTGCTCCGCATCGTAGATGCCGTGAAGTCACCTTGGCTGCAAGTGACGATGGACACCGGCAACTTCTTCGAACAACACTACGAACAGCTCGAACAACTCGCTCCCAAAACGGTCTACGTCCAAGCCAAGACGTACATGGGTGGAGGCACCTGGTACACGCTCGACATCGACTACGCGCGGGTCGCCAAGTTGCTAGCCGCCGCCAACTACCGCGGTTACATCTCCCTCGAGTTCGAAGGCAAAGCCGACTACCGCACCGCGATCCCCGAAAGTCTCGCCCTGCTTCGCAAGCATTTCGGGTGAGCGGGCTTGAGGCTTGAGACTTGAGACTTGAATGAAAACTCTAGCTACTAGTGCTCTGTCCACATTCGATTTTTGGGTAGCGGAATGCGTCAAGCATTTCGAGAGTACTGAGGCGAGTGAGTTTGTGAGCCGTCGGCGCTAGTACCGCAAATTACAAATTCGCTCCCACCAGGAAAAAAAGCTTCGCAGCCTTCCTTGTTTTCCTAGTTGATGATGTCAAAAAAGCCCTTCCAAGGTCTGATGAGGAATATCACCTCACCCACCAAACCAAGGA
>JANRMD010000240.1:0-9905 GCA_033761895.1 Pirellulaceae bacterium
AAAAGGCTTGTACCGCGACCCAACCAAGTCTAATCTAAGAGTCACAATAAAGTCGGGAACGCCCGATCTTGGGAGTTTCGAACTCAGTACTTCTGGCAAGCGATAGCTCAATCGCTGACAGCACCTCACAACCCTTAGAAAGCTCGAGAAGATGCGGATTAGTGGCCTAGCGTTCGGTATGTTGGCGATGCTCGTATCAGGGGTTGTGTTGGGCGCGGATGCCAAGCAGCCCAATATCGTCTTCATCGTTGCGGACGATTTGGGGTGGGGCGACGTTGGTTGGCACGAAAGTCAGATAAAGACTCCCCAGCTCGATGCTCTCGCTAAACGCGGTGCGATCCTGGAAGCGCACTATGTTCAACCGGTGTGCACTCCAACCCGCGCGGCTCTGATGACTGGCCGCTATCCAATTCGTCACGGCTTGCAAACAGGTGTGGTTCGACCGTGGGCACAGTACGGCTTACCTCTAGAAGAACAGACGCTCGCCGAAGGACTCAAATCAGCAGGCTATGCGACAGCCATCGTTGGCAAATGGCATCTAGGGCACTTTAAACCAGAGTACTTGCCAACGCGGCGCGGATTCGACCATCAATACGGTCACTACAACGGCGCGATCGATTATAACACCCACATTCGCGATGGTGGATTCGACTGGCACAAAGATGATGTGGCCAACCATGACGAGGGCTATAGCACGCATCTGATTGCCAAGGAGTCGGTACGCATCGTCGAGACCTAAGCGGGCAAGAAGCCCTTCTTTTTGTACGTGCCATTCAACGCCGTGCATACTCCACATCAAGTTCCTGCGTCGTACATGCAAGGTTATGAAAACCTCAAAGGCGATCGTCGAATCTATGCTGGCATGTTAACTGCACTCGATGAAGCTGTGGGACAGATAGTCGACGCCGTAGATAAGGCAGGCATTCGCGACAACACACTATTCGTCTTCACCAGTGATAACGGTGGCCCTCAGCCAGGAGTGGTGACCAGCAACGGAAATTTGCGAGCGGGCAAAGCCACCCACTATGAAGGCGGGGTGCGTGTAGCCGCTTTCGCAACTTGGGATGGAAAGATTGCCAGTGGTAGCGTAGTCAATGAACCGCTGCACGTGGCTGATTGGTATCCGACGCTTTTGAAACTGGCCGGAGCTAAGGTTGAGCAACGTCTTCCGCTAGATGGCATGGATGTCTGGCCCACCATTACCGATGGCCAGCCATCGCCTCATCAAGAGATTTTGGTCAACGCCACTCCTTACTCTGGAGCAATTCGCGCCGGCAATTGGAAGCTGGTCGTGAATGGAAAAATGGCAAACGCTGGATTCGATGGAGAGGCTGTAGAAGATACTCCCCAGAATCTTGCACTCGAATTGTTTGACCTATCGAAGGACCCTTACGAGCGTACGAACCTCGCTACTGCCATGCCCGATAAAGCTGGTGAGTTGAAGAGCAAGTGGCTGGCCTATCGAGAACAAGCCGTTGCTCCAAAGTCGAAACCCAAACCCAAAAACTACAAAACGCCGAAAGTCTGGGGTGAAACCTAATAGGACCAGCAAGCGAAGATCGGAAAGCACGGCGGCGAGCTGCCGCCGATGCTTTCGATTGTCGGAGTCACTTTGGACTTATTTCGTATCAACCGCTGAATCAGTTGATTCATTCAGAAGCAAGACCAGGGCTTGTTCGAGCTGTCGCGGATGAAAACCGAAGGGGCCGCGGCCATTCTTGAAGGCGATCCGGCCTTGCTGATCGATCAGATACAATCGATTTGGCATACCGCTGTAAACGCTGCCAACATGATCGTCCACCGTGTCCACCAGAAACGGGATGTCCAGCTCCAGGTGCTTTTGGCAGGTCTGGGCAACGGTACGTCGCTGGCCATTGTCTTTAGGTTGCGACAGGTCGATCCCAGCTCGTTGGTTGCTTTGCATCCACCAGCCATCGCTGGGGTGAGCTTCACGAACGTAGATCAAATAAAAGTTGGCTCGCTGCTTGTAACGCTCGTACAACTTTTCAACGTTACCCGCCTGGCTACGAAACGGACCACAAGTAAAATTACCAAAGATCAGCACCGTCGGTTTTTCGTGGGTCACTTTTGAAAGCGTGACTTCCGTGCCATCGAGGGCGGTGAGCGTGAAGTCAGGGGCGAGTTCATCCAGACGGGGACCGGGTTGCAAAGAACCAAGCTCTTGATTCTTAAGGCCCTTCACAAGTGTGCTCGGGGTCGGAGTGTCCGCCCGCTTCGACTTCTGCCCTGAGTTCGATTGGGATAGCGCACCGCGCAGATCATCAATGGACAGGTAGTCGCCGCCTGATGCGAATTGCTCATAGAGCCCAAGGAACTCGTCTTTGGTGACTTTGCCATTCGCATCGTTGTCTGCCATGAAGAACATCATCAGGCCTGGCGATGGCGTTAAGGAATGCTCACTCCAATCGAAGTCGTCAGCGGTGACTGCTCCATCGTCGTCCCGATCAAGTCGACCGAAATCCTCTTCGCCGCCTTGGAACTCTTCAGTCGAGATCGAGGCATCAGCGTTCGCATCATAACGCTTGAGTACGTATTCCCAATCAAAGCGATTTTCAACTTTCGCCAAAGGAAACCAGCCATCTTCTGGCCCCAGGTTGCTGCCCTTCAAGATATCGTTCAGCATGGCGATAGCTTCGGAGTCCTTATCGAGCGTTCGCCGCAGTTCGTCAGCAATCGCAGCTGCCTCAGGGGTCAACGCATCGACTTCAGACGCCTTCTCTTCGGTTGCCTGCGTTTCAGCGGCGGGAGGACCAAAGACATTTTCGCGTTCGAGCGGTAACTGAAATCCATCGGAGATGCGGGTCATGTAAAGCCCTCGGCAGAGCCATAAGAAAACGGACATGGCCTGCTTGGGCCCCAAATCCTGCTCCAGCGATTGATAGTCGTTTGCAGACAGATCCTTCGGCGTAAGACTCAACTTCCTCGCATATGCATATGCGCGTTGCTCAGTTGCCGGAAAACTAGCCCAATCGGTATCCGCCAACAAGCGCGTGCGCTTAGCCACCGCTTCTTTATCCAAGCCCGCAACTTCCAGCAACATCTCACAATGCCCCATGCAATAGTTGCAGCCTACAGCTCGTGTTTGCACCCAGAACAGGCTCTCCTCAAAAATCCGATTCGATGGGCACTCCGCCCAATGTGTTCGAGTGGTAAGTGTCCAAGGAATGGCTAACTCAGCAGCATAGCCATAATTGATTAGGCTCCAACGAATTGATGTCGGTCGCACGGCCATAGCGTCAGGCAATTTGCCTTTCACCTCGTCCCATGTTGGAACCGGCAGACGCGGCTTGCGGTCCCGCTGCTTCTCGAGTTTCTGTTGCAGTTGGTCATATGTGACTGTCGTCCACGCTTGATCGCGGGGCACAACCGCCTGACCATTCTCCTCGTACGTTGCTACTCCATTGTCAGCTGGAATGAGCGGAGTCATCTGCAAGGCACCTTCGCCAAACTTAACATCGAGCGGCGGATAGGGGCCGTTCTTTTCAACCGGCACATTCAGACCCAATAGCAAACGGTCTTGAAAGTTGCCATAGGCAGTCAGCAGTACCATCGCCGCCACTCCGCGATCGCCATGCTTGACACGCAAACGTTCAAACAAAGCATCTGGGATCGTTGGGCCCGCAACGGTCAGCAAACGCACGAACTCAACTTCGTCGACCAGCTCAGTTGGCCAGTTTTTAGCAGAGTTGGTGAGCTCACTGAGGTTCGCTTTACCTCCACTGATGCGCTGCAAATCCGCTAGTGCAAGTTTCTCACCGTATTCGCAATGGTTGGCATGCGCGACAGTCCATCTCAGTTTCGCTCGTAGTACCGCGTCCAGCGGCCCGCTATCTCGGAAGGCCTTGTCGAGTTCCAGCATCGCTGCGGCAGTTCGCGGCATTTGAATAACAACGGGTTTGATCCAGTTGGGGAGCGGCTGTTTTTCACCGCTCGCCAGAGCTGGCAACATGGCCCAAGCTTGATCGTCGCTGACTCGTTCCCATGCATTCCAACTGGACGTTGGGCTCGAACTCGAGGAAACATCCCTCGTCTGACCAGTCGCAACATTCGGCCCAAGTGTTCCCAAGATAAACCACGAGAACACCGTGGTTCCGATAAACAAGAAAGAATGTCTGCGCACGTATCGCAAGATTCCCATGATCAACTCCTTCAGATTAGGTTGCAAATTTGAGACTTTAGTAGGGGCAGTGAACTAAGGCGCTAGTTCACCCGCAACTTCACCGCCAGCGCGAGTCCCTGCTGCTCGCCAGATCTGAAGGTCGATCGTCGAAGGCACGAATCGAACGCTGCCATCCATCAAAGCCGTATTCACTCCGCCGGTATGGTAACTGCGACTGGTGAAAACGGTGTAGGTTGGAGAAGTAGTCGTCAGTCCCAATCGGCTGCTCGTGAAGTCGCAGTCGATAACCGTATTGTTCACAGTAACAGGAATAACGGTGTTCGGTGTGAAGGTATGTGAAATGCCAGTATGGAGAATGATCCCATTGACCCACTGAGTGTGACCGATGTTTTGGGTCATGGTTCCCCCCAGGGCTAAGACGTCGGCAGGTGTATTGGGGATCGGTGCGCCGACGGTGCTAGGATTCATTCCGTCGCGAAACGAGGCTTGATAAGCCTTCACTTCTGCCAGTCCAACTGTGTTGCTCAGTCCGTCGACAAAATCGCTGGTGCGCATGAACTTGTTCACCGCATAAGCCCCATTACCGCTCAACCCCGACACGGGATCGAACTGAAACCATGTGCCACAACCTACCCCATAGTTGATCGGATAGTGAACCAAGCTGGGATTGGCATCGTTCGCTCGGTCGTTCACTTCACTAGGGCACATAAAAACGGGAATTCGTACGCGAGCAACTTGGGGTTGCAAGGTAAAGCTCTTCGAGAAATCGATTAGGTTTGCCAAGTTCGATTGCTCCATATAGGGCAGCAGACAAGCTTGCGCGGAGAAGCTGTCGGAGATTTGCGTTCTACTGATCAAACATACCGCTGGAAACCTCTTGTGAGCGCTCTCATAGTTGTGCATGGCGAGCGCGATTTGCTTCATGTTGTTGGAACAACTCATCCGTCTGGCTGCCTCGCGAGCCGCTTGAACCGCAGGCAGAAGCAGGCCCACCAGAATCCCGATGATGGCTATAACGACTAACAACTCCACTAGCGTAAACGCACGTCGACGACCCAAAACTTGATGCATGACACGAATCCCTTGAAATAAAATACAATAAAGATGTATTGAAAAGTAAATGCGCAGCGAGCTCTTATACCCGGATAGATTGTCAGCTCAGACAATTCTCGTTCGACACGAAAGACTAGCGTCAACCTTAAATCTTCCGGTTGCGAATATCAGCCGGAACGCGCTAGCGTCCGGTTTTCGCCGCGGGAACCGGTGCTAGCGCACTGCGGCTAATCCAGAATCGGTGCTAGCGCACTGCGGCTAATGTCAGTAGCTGACTAATTAGAAGACCTAGACTGGCGGCCGAAGCGGTTCGTCAAAGGCAGGCGAAGAATAGTTCGATTGGACTTCCGAAGATCGAACTGGTCGGCGGGGTATGTCGACGAAACCACGAGGGGCATCGCACACCACTTGCTGGATACGTTCGCTGGAAATGGCTACAGGGACCGACGCAAGCGAGCTCGAATCGGAACGTCCACAACTTGCCCCGGAACATGGCGGAACAATCTTGTAGTAGTAGAATCGGCCATTTTCGTAGATTCGCGTCAGGCCGGGTGGAAGATCCTCCGCAGCGTTGGCCGTGTGATGACCGCAACCTGCGGCATGTGTGCTGAGAGTTGTCGTGATCCAAATCAACATAAACGACATCGCGCTGACAGCCAGACGCCAACAGGCATCGCACTCCATCAGTCGTTTTGAAGCGTTTGCGAACATGTTTGGACCAACCGGCAACAGGACTCAAATAGGTGGACAAGCAACCCAGGTTTGTACTCTGACGAAAAGTAGTCCGTTTGGATTCTAGAGACATGGTAGGAAGTTGTCAATTTTTTGCGATGTCGGGACTGGGCTTGCGTGGTTTCAGGATTCAGCAGGACATTCTTCGCCCCGGGAACGTGGGAACAAATTCACGGAAATATGCATCTGAAGAACATGCATCTGAAACAGGGGCGCGGCGTCTTGAGTGCCCCTCTTGTGGGTGTTGGTGGACGGGGTTTGGGAAAAGTCAAGCGGTTTTCGCGGAATTGGAAAGTGCTTGCATTACGGTTTGTGCCGATAAAGCTCGTTGGGACGACTGGCAGAGCTTGGTAGGTGATTCTGGTTAGCTAGGTTTTCTTGCAAGTACCTTCGCACGCCGTTTATACTGTTTGGGTCCGCTGACGTGTGTAGATTGAGCGAGAGAAAACGTGAAACGCAAATCTTTGAAGTTTGAGCGACTTGAGAATCGGCGGCAGATGGCTTCCGATTGGATGAACGCTGCTAATCCGCTCGATGTGAATTCGTCGGGTGAAGTCACTCCGCTTGATGTATTGCTGATCGTCAACGATGTTAATCAAGCTGGTAGTCGAGAGCTTCCCAGTGTGGCATCTGGAACGACTGTCCGAACACTCGTTGACGTCAACGGAGATGGGGCTGTTAGTCCCGTTGATGCCTGGAAAGTCGTCAATGCGCTGCAGTACTATTCCGTCGAACCGATGATCGCGTTCTCAAACGCATCTCCGGAAAACGCTGGATCGATATTCGATGGTCGGACATTGCCGGATACCAAAGTTACCATTGAGCAGTTAGCCTCCGTATTGCCTTTGAAGTGGACATTTACTGCAGACGCCAACGGTGAGTTCCAAGGGTTCGATGTCGGTTTCCAAAGCAAGGCAGTGCGTGTCACAGCGGTTGATCCATTGGGTCGCGTACTTGCCAAGGATATGGTCTTCTCGCCTGGGGAAGCCGAGCCAACATTGACGGCTATTGCCGCGCGGGGACCAGCCATCGGTGATATGGCTCCGGAAGTGGCTTTGCTAAATCAGAATGGTGAATTGGTCTCGCTCAGGGAAACGCTCAAGGCAGGTCCAGTGGTGTTGTATTTCTATCCTAAAGACAACACTCCTAAATGCACAGTTCAAGCGCAGGACTTCCGCGATAAGTCTGCTGAAATGCAATCGCTCGGAGTAACCGTGTTGGGTGTCAGCGTCGATCCCGTTGAGTCCCATCTTGAGTTTGCGAATCAATATTCGTTGAACTTCGATATTCTGGCGGATGACAGCATGACCACCTCGACTGAGTACGGAGTCCTGTCGCAGTTGAATGGTAAACCGATTGCGCTGCGCACGACTTACTTGATCGGCAGCGATGGTGTCATACGAGAGATCTTCCGCGATGTCGATGTGAGTGTACATGGCAATCGTGTTCTCGATGCCTTGAGGGCGATGTAGCGCCCATTTCTTGCTCTGCTGAAGTCTACTGCTCGCATGCTAACGCAAGTGCTCGTCGGTGTGCTGATCATCGCTGCGCGGCGAGCGAATATGCACAGCTGAGAATGACTTCGTTCTGAGGCACGCTTGCATCGCACGACAACTCGTTGCGGCTATGTTAATGTACTGGAAGTGGCTTGCTCTAGTGGAGCGTCAAGCTTTAATTCTAGGGTTTGGGTGGCACGCCCTTCGCAGAGCCTCAGAGCCTCAGAGCGTGCACCCTAAAATTGAAGCTTGACGCTCCACTTGTTCGTTCATTACACAGCCAGCAGACGATTCCCCAAGACCCCACGCGATGTTTCGCTGCAGTGCGGCTCGCAGCAGAACTCGCAGTAAATTCTGAGCGGAGATTTTTACGATGAAGGTTATTCTGGCGACGGATGGTTCTCAATATGCGGAAGAGGCCGCTTGGCTTTTGGCTCGCTTGCCACACGCACAGACACTTGAGTTGACCGTGTTGTTCGTGTGCAACATACCTTCGTTGGGAGGGCCTGCTTCAGAGCTGACGCGGCGTTTGCAGGCGGAAGATGAAGGCAGAGCTGCCGATGTCTACAAGCATCTGCGAGAGATCTTTGCGGGCGCGAACGCCGTCCTGGAGCTGGTGGTTGCCCATGGACATATTGGTGAGACCATTGTGAGCCAAGCGGAATCTCGCAAAAGTGAACTTATTGTCGTGGGCGCCGTTGGGCACTCTATGCTGGACCGTATGTTCGGCAGCACCAGCGACTTTGTTGCGACACATGCTTCATGTTCGGTACTTGTCGTTCGACCAACAGGGCTGAAGAATGCCAAGCGTCCGATTAACGTGTGTGTTGCCTACGATACCAGCGCTCCATCGTTAGCGATTTTCGAACAACTATCTCAATTTGGATGGGGTGAAAACACGAAGTTTGACCTGGCAAGTATCGCTTGGCTTCCATTCACCTTTTCAGAACTCCCTTATGAAATTGACATCGAAGAAATCAAGGCTGCGACTTTGAATGAACTGGCGCCGGTCGCTAGTCGTCTTCGTGAGTATTCGCCAAATGTCAATACAAGCGTCTTCGATTCAAGCCACGTTGGCCATGGGATTGTTAATTTTGCCGAGCAACACAACAGCGACATTGTCGTCATGGGAAACAGTGGAAGCGGCTTACTAACTCGATTCCTACTTGGCAGTGCATCGAAGTACGTGCTGAGACACGCGGCCTGTTCTGTCTGGATCGCACGCAACGCAATTTAAGGTAAGGAAGACATGAAGCGCTTTAAGAACATTTTACTCGTCTACGAATGTGACCAAGCGACGCTTGAAAAAGCCGCAACGCTGGCCAAAGAGAATCAGGCTCGATTGACCATCGTCCATGCCATCAAGGAGTTTCACTCTTCTTGGCATCAACTTTACGTTGACGACAAACCCATCGATGTGAAGAAACTTGTGCTCGAAGATCAACGAGCGCAATTGGACAAGATTGCGAGTTCACTACATGTTCTGGGCGTGCATCCCAACACTCGCCTGATGGAAGGTGAACCGTTCGTTGAAATCATTCGCGATGTCATCGAGAACCACCGAGACCTAGTGATTATGACAGTGGACAAGAAGCCTGGTTGGAAGGAGTTCTTTTTCGGCAATCGGGTTTCGGCCATGTTGCGGAACTGCCCCTGCCCAGTGCTTGCTCTGAAGCCCACTGAACATAAGGGTTTTAGAAAAATCTTAGTGGCGGTTGACCCGATACTGGTTGGAGATTCCCACGACACGCTGAATAAATCCACCTTAGAGTTAGCCACGTCGCTTGCGAAACTCGAGGGCGCTGAACTGCATGTTGTGCACGCCTGGAGACTGGTAGGCGAATCGATGATGCGCGGCAGGTTTGCGATTCCGGCGGCAGAAGTTGACCGCGCGGTGCAGCATGAGTTCGAGAAACGGAAAGCTCTGGTGCGTGACCTGTTAGCCAAGATTGACCTTGCTCCAGAACACGTTCACCTTCCCAAGGGTGATGCAGTTCATATGATCCCTGAGCTCGTTAAAGAACTGGGTGTGGACTTGTTAGTGATGGGCACGGTTTGCCGAACGGGAGTTCCGGGGTTTATCATCGGCAACACGGCGGAACAAGTTCTGGGAGAAGTCGAGTGCTCCACTTTGACGGTTAAGCCTGAGGGCTTTGTCTCGCCGATCGTACCACACATTGCCTAAACCTCCGACACTTGCTGGCAGTCACACCCACCACCAGAACATCGCTTATTTGACAGCGATGTTTATAGAGTAAGGAGAGCAGGGAGAGTAAGAAGAGTAACAAGAGTATGGAGAGTATGGAGTATGGAGTATGGTCACCCCTTCGCCCCTGTACTCAGGGGAGAGCGACGGTGTTGTTTAAGGGCAAGGGCTATCTCAAAAAATTGCAATTTTTTGTTCCGATTGGCATTCGCTGAGGGAGCATACAGGAGCGATGGGGCCAGCCCCAAACCCCGGGATTTTCTTAGGCATGGCTCGG